>JAPLHL010000112.1 GCA_026389655.1 Chloroflexota bacterium | reverse complement strand
GAGACCGGGCCGGTGGGATTTACAGACCAGCCCGACTTCCTGAATTGCGTTATCAGCTTTGAAACAGATGCCAGGCCCCTCGCCGTGCTCACACTATTGAGGAAGACCGAGAAAGAAGTAGGGCGGCAGGAATCTTTCCGCAACGCGCCCCGCCCCATAGACCTGGATATTTTGTTTTATGACGATCAGGTAATTAGCCAGGGGGGGCTGGAAATACCGCACCCGCGTTTGCAGGAGCGGGCCTTTGTACTGGTGTCCATGGTGCAAATAGCGCCTCAGTTTACTCACCCTGCTTTACATAAAACTATGCAGCAATTGCTTAGCGAGTTGATGAAGGGCCAGCGGGTGGAGAAATGGGGTGAGTTGGCCTTAGATTTCGGCAGGAGTTGATATGTATTATATTTCGGTGGAAGAAAGCTTTGACGCGGCGCATTTTCTCAGGGAATACGGCGGCAAGTGCGAACGGCTGCACGGTCACAGGTTTAAGTTGGTGGTCAAACTGCGGTCGGCTAAATTGAATAAAACCGGGATGGCCTATGATTTTACCGAATTGAAAAAGCAGGTCAATGAAATCCTGGGGCCTTATGATCACCAGTGCCTGAATGAAGTGCCGCCGTTTAACCGGATTAATCCCTCATCTGAAAACGTGGCGAAAACGGTATTTGACCGCCTGTCGCCTCTTATTGACGGTGATGTGGAGCTGGACAGCGTGGAAGTCTGGGAGTCCCCTGGATCGTGTGCCACTTACAAACCGGACTGAGAAAGGTCTAGCTGTTTATGTCGGGCGGGAGCAGGTTGGGGATGCTCTCCTGGATGGGGTAGGAATGATCGCACTTGCGGCAAAGGAGGGTCCCGCTGTATATTTCACCGTCTTTCCTTTCGGTAACACTCAGTTCGAGCGGCCCTTTGCATACCGGGCAAACAATTATTTCCATTATAGATTCTTTCATAATCTTATCCCGCCGGTTTTAGTGCAGTTGTCTCATGGTCCGTGTGGACTCACATTTTAACATATTAGCTCACTGCACGATAGCGGACGGGTGCAGCGTTTTTTCATTCCTGAGTCCTCCCCTTTACAGAGACCAGTAGCTTTCCTTGTTCTTGAAAAGCGGAGAAATGGCCTTGAACTCCGGCGTGCCTGCCTTCTTTAATAATTGAAATATAGCTATCTCAGTTGTCGTTATTATTGCTCCCGCATCAGCCAGGTAATCCATCGCCGTTCTCCATGCGCTTCTATCCCTGAGATCAGTACATATTTCCTGTCGGCCTTTTTGAACATGCTGAGGAACTCTGGATTTGCGTAACAGCTAAAGTCGGTTTTATCAAAGGGTTTATAATCGTCCGCCAGCTTGGTTCTAATGCGCTCTACGGTCATTCCCAACCCCTTCTTATACTGTTCGGTGACCAGTATGGGAACGTCCAATGTATGACAGGCCGATATCATCAACCCCACATTTCTTTCGACATTATCCATGACTTCTTTTTTCATGGCGGACGCCAGGTTTGTCTGGAAATCGATCAATACATATACTGAGTTTTGCGTTGTTATATCGAACTTGTCCATTTAAACCGCGCCTCCTGGTTCCCATTAATCAATAATGATATTACTTTGCTTATTAAAGAACTGTCAAAACTCCTATTTGCCAGTGCCTTCGTATTACGATATTATTCTCTGTGTACCTTGGTTAAATAAGCCCGGCGGGTTTATCAGGAGTGGATGATATGAAGATTGATCATGTTGCAGGAAGAAACGCTGTCAAGTTGATGTTGTATGCGTTTAGCACATGTATCTGGTGTAGAAAAACTAAACAGTTATTGACTGATCTGGGCGTCGAGTATGATTACGTCTTTGTGGACCTGCTGACAGGCGCGGATAAAGACGAGGCTGTAAAAATAATTACGAAATGGAATCCTGACTTCTCGTTTCCTACCCTCGTGCTGAATGACAAGAAATGCATTGTTGGGTTTAAAGAACCTGAGATCAGGGAGGCTTTGAAATAATGCCTGATATTAGCGGCGTAACCCAGGAAGATGTCGACCGCGCCTATGCTAAATTCAAAAAGGATGCGGAAAGCGGCGGCTATAACCTTAACCCTGATATGGAGTTCACTAAAGGCCTGATTAACGGCCTGCTGGTCAATGAGAAAAGGTACGGTTACCAGTCCTGCCCTTGCAGGCTTGCCTCGGGCAATAAGGAAGAGGACCTGGATATTATATGCCCGTGTGATTACCGGGACGCGGATGTAGCGGAGCGCGGTGCCTGTTATTGTGCATTGTATGTTTCTAAGCCGGTGCTGGATGGCACGCAGGAGTTGAAGTCTATCCCTGATAGACGCCGGTCGCAGGTGCTCAGGGAAAAGCTCGCGGAGGAAAGCTGTTTGGAAGACCACAGCAATTTGCCTTATCCTGTGTGGCGCTGCAAGGTGTGCGGTTACCTCTGTGCACGCGACGGCCCTCCGGAGATCTGCCCCATCTGTAAGGCCAAAAAGGAAAGATTCGAGCGTTTCATATAAAATCTAACCGCTTGATAAATCTTGATTACATGGTAGACCATCAAAATTAAGAGCCTATTTGCATGCTCAGTAACATAAAAACTGCTATAAAAGAACTGCAGAATAATTCTTCGTTACCCATTTTGATTAAGGGTCTATTTGCATGCTCACCAATATAAAAAGCACAATAAAAGAATTTTTAAAAAATTATAAATTAAATCGCATTGCCTGGCTGCAAAAGCACGGCTCGGTTTATTTCCCGTTTTGGGACATGATTTTCAAATATCCTCCCCTGGCAATTTTCAATGCGGTACTCAGGGCAAAATCCGATGTCAGCAATTCTTGCATTATCCATACCATTGGCGACAGCCATGTGAAGCCTTTCATTTACCAGTGGCCCTTCCATGTTCACCATATTTCTCAGGCGACAGCCTATAATCTTGTCAAAGAAGGTAGTTTCACCAAATCAAGTATGTTCTTGAAGCTGTTCCTGTCTAAAATCAACCCTAAAAGGGACGTTGTTTTACTTGTTTTCGGGGAAATAGACGCTAGGGTCCATATCTATCTGCAGTATGGAAAAAGCGGCAAAACCATAAGTTTAGATACGTTAATTGATACTACCGTAGAGCGCTACGGGCAGGCCATTCTGAAGCTAAAAGACGAGGGATTTGCCGTCTGTGTTCATGGCATTCCCCCCGCCGCCAGCAAGGAGTTTATAACTGCCCGGACGAGGTGCACTGCAACCGCCGTATTGTACCGTTTGCACGCAAAACGATCGTGGAAGCGCTTAAAGACAGTAAGAAGTTTAGGTAGTTTTGCGACTGACAGCAGGCTTTCGAGTGACCGTTGCTGCTGGTTTCTCTACTGGCTCCTGTTTTGTTTGGTCCTTTGGGTCTCTTATCCACCGGATGCCGTTCCAGCTATATAGAGTCCTGCCGCATTGAGTGCATATTACTTGAGTTTCCGGGCCGGCGGCCTGCTCACGAGCTCTAACCAATTTTTGACATACCGGGCAATAAGTACGTTTAACAACTAATTTCATCCACTAATACTCCCTATTACTATTTGTATATTGTACTCCTTTTGATAACGGCAGATATTATTAGTGTAATTAATTTGACCTGCCCTTCATCTGCAAGTGATGCGTAGATATTAGGTATTTTACACGTTGCTGCTTGTTAGCTTCCTGCATACAATTGTAAGTGGTTAAGAACAAAGGGGCTCCCATGTCCCCTGAAACCCTGAAAAGGAGTTATATAATGAGCCTGCCCTTGATTTTTGCCGTAATTTGCGGCGTTTTCGTGGCTGCTGTACTCGGATTAGTGTTGTGGTTGATAGTTTTAGGCCTTAAAGAAGCGAGGCGTGATAAGAAGAATGAATCCGGGACAGAAGCCGGGGAACCCCAGTAAAAACAAACCTGTCTACTAATGACCTATAGCCTCATGAAGGCGGCTTTGACCGTCTTTATGATATTTATTATCTTTGCCAGAATAACAAACCGGCCGCCCATATGTGCGGCCGGTTTTTCTTGGGTGCTTTGACTATATAATATCTAGCCCAGATCTACTAGGTTTTTCATCCCTGAGCGCAGACGTGAAAGCTGGATGAAGTGGGTTGGATTGATGAAAAGCTCGGTCAGGTTTGCTATATCGTCTATGGTAGCTCCCTGCTTTATCATATAAAGCAAATACTGGAAGGAGTCCTTGCCGCCATATCCGACGTGTTGTGCGCCCAGAAATTTGCGCGTTTTAGCATCGTAGATTATCTTCTGATAGCCGGAAAGGTCGGTCCACTGGTGAGCAAACTCCATAGTACCCTCGCACAGAGGGAGAGGAAGCCAATTCTTATAACCCTGGATCGGCATCCGTGCAACAAAAACCTGCCCGACCTTTTCCTTTGCCTCTTTCTCGGTCATACCCACCCAGGTAGTCTCGTAGAATGTATGGACCGTATCAGCAAACAGTTCTGTCTCGAATGCTTCGGGATTGCCGAGGATGTTCTTGGCTGCCATCATGCCGCCCTGGCGGGCTTTCCACATTTCCATGACACCGCCCGTGATATCACCACTGGCGTAAACGCCCGGAACACTCGTTGCCATATATTTGTCGATAATTATCTCTTTTTTGGGACCTATCTTCGCTCCCAGAGGAGCCACTAGCTTAGACCTTGGAGTGCATCCTGTTCCAAGATATACGAGGTCAGCTTTTATGGTCTTTTCCTGTCCGTCCTTGCCTTTCACTGTTACAGATTTTACCGAACCGTTACCATTTATCGATACCAGAGTGGTGCAGTCCAATACAGGCAGGCCCCTAATCTTCATCATGCGGAGTGTGTAGTCGCGTACATCGTCGTCGATCGGGAACTGGCTAAGCGCGGGCATCATTTCAATCACAGTGGTATTGCAACCCACAGCATTGAAGAAGCATGCCCAGGGTAAACCGCTCTTTGAAGCGCCCACCACCACGACGTCTTTGGGCTCATAGTCGAGTTCCAGGAAGTTGGCATATGTATACACGCCCTTGAGATTGTTCCCCGGAACATTGGGCATAGCCGGTCCGGCGCCAGCAGCTACAATTATATTCTTGGTCTTAAAATCCCCTTTACCTTCCACTTTAACAGTGTGCGGGTCCACGATTGAAGCCCTGCGGTTAAGCATGAATTGTAGTTTCAGTTGTTCCTTGCTTTGATGGAACATGAAATCGAATACATATTCGCGGCCTACAATGTAATCGCGCAGGATTGGGAGTATCTCAACTTTGCCATTCTTTTGTGGAAATTTAGGCCAGTATTCTTTCTTGTCCCAGATGCGTGCTTTATCCAGTTCTACAGCGATCTCATAGAGGTAGTGATGTAGTACGCAGGCGTTTTTGCAGCATTTACCTCCGAGATGGTTATCCATCTCGATTGTAAGCTGGTTTCCGCCCATGGCCCTGAAATAAGAGGAACCGAAGCGACCGGATGCACCGCCTCCAATAAAAATCGCATCCCATTCCCTGGTAGTGGCATCAAAATTATCATAAGGTCTTCTATCATCATATAACGTAGTCATCTTACTCTCCTGCAGCTTAAATTCGGAGCGTTAGTCTTTGAGCACGTGGGTTACCGTGCGGCAGCAGTCCAGCCTGTTACAGGTTGTTTCCATTTTTTCACCGTCACGAAACGCCAGGCCAAAGTTCTCTTTGTTAAGTTTAACCTTACAGACATAACATTTAAGCTTTCCTGCACTGAGGTTATCCCAGACACCGAGATACTGAAGATGGTCTTTGATTTCGGTTTGATACGATTGCAAACGCATTTATTGCCTCCTATTATATCTAGAGCCGCTATAATTATTTGACGTAGAATTTTGGTCTTATCTTGGTCCAGAATGACGGACAGGCCATGATTTTGGGGTTCTTGCCGACTACTTTCTCTGCTATCTTCATGGCTTCTGCGAAGTCTTTTGCAGGTGTGCAGCCAACGTCTCGGGCAGAACCCGGTCCTCCAGTGCCGCTTACCTGTACCTTAGCCAAAGGATTGTCCATTCCCGGAACCCCGGCAAAAATGACCTTATTAGCTTGGTTCAAAGCATACTCGCTCTCATACATTAGCCAGAAGCCATGTACGGGTGCATATGCATAGGCGTGCCTATATTTGAAGATCAGGTCCTCGCGGTTCCTGAATTCTTCTTCATAAATTGACAGTTCTTCCATGGAGAAGCAGTTACGGTATAAATCCAGTATCTCTGTATAGGACGGATGCGTTCTCTCATCTATTGTGCCATCGCAATGTACCAGTGCTATAACAACGCCTCCCTCCCTGAGGAGCGGCTTATTTGTCCACATGCGTACAGGGGCGCAGGCTGCAGCCAGTGCGATCAGTGGGTTGCTGGTTTCTCCGTAGAGAGAATAACGTGGAACACCGTAGATCAACACGTCCGCCTGCGGCACTTCCATGTGATATATGCTCT
>JAPLHL010000170.1 GCA_026389655.1 Chloroflexota bacterium | reverse complement strand
ATATTGACGAAGCAATCCGTTAGTATTTTCGTTTGTTCCTCTTTCCCAAGGAGACGATGGATGTGCGAAGTATACTTCGATGCCTGTATCAATTGTAAAGCGCTGATGCTCACTCATTTCCTTACCCTGGTCATAGGTTAGCGTTTTCTTGAGTTCAGTTGGGAGGGAGTAAAACGCTTGTGCAAATGCTTCTCGAACGGATACCGCATCTTTTTTATCTCCTAAGGGAACCAGCATTGTGTAACGTGTAGTACGCTCGACCAGTGTGCCAAGTGCACTTTGTTTGTTTTTACCTAGAATCAAATCACCTTCCCAGTGACCAGGTACTGTGCGGTCTTCAACTTCTACAGGACGCTCCTCAATTGACAACATATCTGCAATCTTGCCTCGTGTTTCAGATCGCTCACCTGCTTTGTGATTGTGCCGGTAAGCATGTTCCTGACGAAGTGCCCGGATGAGCGTGCGTTTGAGTTCCCCACGGGGCAAAACATAGATATAACGGTAGATCGCTTCATGCGAAATACGCATCTCCATATCCAAAGGATACTCCAATTTTAGTCGTTCGGATATCGCATGTGGAGACCATTGCTGCTTCAATCTTTGAAGAACGNTCTCAGCTGTCGACTTTTTTAACGCCAGAGATCGACTTATTTCCTCACGCTCGTTGTTTGTTATACGTTTGTATTTTGTTGTTTGCATACGAATGATTTTATCTCTCCATTCGTTGCACTAAATGTCTGACTCCTCAATGGAAAAAATAACTCAATTCATCTGCCAATCAATTTGTGTAAGAATGAGCTAATTTCGTTAATTATAATTTCGTTTATCTTCTTTGTGTATCACGCTTCTCTCGTAGAGCTATGGGGCAGGCGTTTCTTTGCGTGATTTCACCATGAATCTGCTAAATATTTCCTTTATGTGACACTCTATTGCACTATAATACTGCTATAGGTGTCGCTCGAACCATTCAAACATCCCCATCTCATTGTGAGGCTATGCATGAATCAAAAACTTACCCTTGACAGTAAATTCAAGTACGGATTAGCGGATCTAGGCTTTGCCCTGATCACCTCGGCCATACAGTTCTTCCTGCTTGCTTACTACACCGACGTAGCCGGAATCGACCCGGCTTTAGCCGGTGTGGCTTTGATGGTCGGAAAGCTGACCTGGGATGCGATTAATGACCCACTCTTCGGGTATTTGTCGGACCGGACCCGATCGCGCTTTGGTCGCCGGCGGATCTACATGTTTATCGGGGCTGTACCGCTCGGAATCGCGGCATGGATCATGTTCTCGTTACCACAGGGCTTGACCGGTGCGGCGGCCTTCCTGGCAGTGCTGCTCAGCTTCTGGCTTGTGGACACATTCCACACCATGACCACTGTGCCGTACTATGCCCTGACACCTGAGCTTACCCGTGATTACAACGAACGCGCCAGTCTGACCACAATTCGCATGATCTTCAGTGTTATCGGTTACATTCTTGGGGCAGCGCTGACCACCTTGCTGGCTGGGATTTTCCAGAGCGCTGGGTTAAACCTTCAGCAAGCCTGGAGCCTCACCGGGGCGATCTTCGGGGCAGTTGCCATTATCACTACACTGATTACAACTCTCTCGATCAAAGAACGACCTGAATTAGCCGGAGAGCCGTCCAAGATTCCTCCAATAAAGGCAGTTCTAACATCTTTTAAGAACAAGCCCTTCAACATATTGATGCTTGCTTTTATTTTGAGCAGCTTCAGCTTCACCGTACTGACAGCGCTTGTATACTATTATTTAACATATCAGTTGAATATGGGTGACCAGGTGCCCTATGTGCTCTTAGTGATGCTGGTGATGATTGGGCTCTTCCTCGTCCCTGCTAAAATGATCTGTGACAGGATCAATAAAGGCCCGGCC
>JAPLHL010000480.1 GCA_026389655.1 Chloroflexota bacterium | reverse complement strand
GGCCGGGGAATATTTCACCATAGACGACCTGGTCGGCATACGCAACCGGTTAATCGGCACCGGGCGCATCGGCGGCAAGGCGGCCGGCATGCTGCTTTCACGGCGCATCCTGCAGACAGGGCAGGGCAAGTATGATTTCGCGCAGATACTTGAGACGCATGATTCCTTTTACATAGGGTCGGACGTCTTCTTCACCTTCCTGGTGAAGAACAACCTCTTCCAGTTGCGCATGCAGCTCACCCGCGATTCACAGATAACCCACGAGGAGTTCGATGAGGTTGAGCGCCGCTTTCTGGAAGGCCAATTCCCCGATGAGATTATGCAGCAATTCCGCGATATGCTGGATTACTTCGGCCAGGCGCCCATCATCGTCCGCTCCAGCAGCCTGCTGGAGGACCGCTTCGGCAACGCCTTTGCCGGCAAGTACCGCAGCGAGTTCTGCGCCAACCAGGGCAGTCCTGAAGAACGTATGAAGGCCTTTCTACATGCGGTTAAGCTGGTATATGCCAGCGCTATCAACCCCGACGCTCTATCCTACCGGCACAAGCAGGGACTTGGTGAAAACGATGAGCAGATGGCCGTCCTGGTACAACGCGTTTCAGGCATGCCCTATAAGGAATATTTCTTCCCGCCGCTGGCCGGTGTAGCCTTCTCCCACAACCTCTATGCCTGGAGCAGCCGTATTGATGCCAACAAGGGCATGATACGCCTGGTATTCGGATTAGGCACACATGCCGTTAACCGTGTTGGCGGTGATTATACCCGTATTGTAGCCGTCAGCCACCCGCAGCTCAGGCCCGAAGCCGGCACCAAGATCATTAAATATTCACAGCATACGGCCGACGTGCTGAATATCAGCAGCAACAGCTTTGAATCAGTCTTCATTGCCGACCTGCTGGCGGACTGCGATTACCCCGACCTCAATTTAATAGCCTCACTGGAAGTGGACGGTTATCCGCAGGAGATGATACGTACCTGCCCTAGAGGACAGGCTGACCACCTGGTACTGACATTCAATAATTTTGTCAACAGAACGCCCTTTATCAAATACATGGACGCGATGCTCAGCCGGCTGGAGGAGGCCTACGAACAGCCGGTGGACACCGAATTTACAGCGCGCATCGATCCCGACGGCAACATTAAAATCAACCTGCTGCAGTGCCGTTCACTCCGCCTGCCGGGAACTGTCGGTCACGTGGAGTTCCCCGAGCATATAGCTTCCGACCGCGTGCTGTTTACTTCCAGCCGGTTCATCAGCGGAGGAGCAGTCCACAACATACGGTATATCCTTTATATTGACCCGGATAAATATACGGCGATTGAGTCAGAAGATGTCAAGAGGTCATTGGGGCGGATAGTAGGCCGCATCAATCGTCACCCGGCCATAGCCGGCAGTAAGGTCATCATGATGGGACCTGGCCGATGGGGCAGCAGCAACATCAACCTGGGCGTAAATGTCGGTTACGCGGATATCGATAATACCTCGGTGCTGGTGGAGATGGCGCGCGAGGAAAAGGGTCACATACCGGATGTTTCCTACGGTACCCACTTCGTCCAGGACCTGGTGGAATCCGGCATTATGTACCTGCCGGTGTATCCCTCCGACCCCAAATCAAAGTTCAATGAGAAGTTTTTCAGTTGCTCCGCCAATGCGCTGCCTGCGCTGATGCCGGAGATAGCTGAATTCTCTGAAATCATCGACATTATCGACGTCACACACAGCTCCAACGGCCTGTACGCTCATATACTGGCCGACCCCTCGGCCCACAAGGCCGTCTGCTTCCTGGACCTGCTGTGTTCATAGGGTCCAAGGTCAGCAATAGCGTTCGGAACTATCGGCCCATTTATCTCACTATATAAATGTATAGAGAGCAAAGGCAAATAGAGCCGACGGGTTATCGGACGTTTTCGCTGATTTTATTAATTTTGGTCTAAAACGGGCCATGGAACTGGCCAAAATAAGCCCATCCCCCCCGGTTTCTTCAAATTTTCGGCCTGATTTTGGGTTGATTTAATCTGTTTGTAACATTTCCACGTTAAATTACTTTCTATAAATAAACAGAGGATTTTGTGAGTTTCACCGGGTTTTCACATTGAAATCTGTTTAAATACACCAAAATAAGGAGGAAATCCATTGGCATCCGACAAAATGACACCGGACAAAATTCTTAAAAAGGTCAAGGATG
>JAPLHL010000317.1 GCA_026389655.1 Chloroflexota bacterium | reverse complement strand
AGTTACGATCGTTGTAGCCAGTGGCTGGTAATCCGTCATGGTAAGCGGGATATCATCCCGGTCCACGGTTATACCCCAATCCCTGCAAACATTAGCGGACGTGTCCGCCTTCATCTTCGCCGTCGCCTCATCCAGCGCAATACTATCTACCCTCACCGCTCGCATCTGATGGAGTTTTGCAACGGTAATGGCGGCATACCCCAGTCCACCGCCGAGGTCGGAATCGGCTCCCTGCTGCAAATTGAAAACCACTGGGTTCGGATGTGGCGCCGCTGCCTGGGGCATACCGGTGGAGGTAATTATCGGTATGTTTGCTGCAGAGCACCTGGCTATGGCAGCATCGCAGGTGGAGGCTGAAGCCAGGTTGTAAACGAGGCATGCTTTGCCATCAATATAAGATTGGACCTGGTTAGTCGTTTTGGCCGTATCGGAGCGGCTGTCATCAAGGATCACTTTGACGGGATGCCCGTTTACTCCACCCTTTTTATTGACTTCATCAAAATAGAGTTTAAATACCTTGGACATGTGGCCCTGGCTTGATGCCAGTGCGCCTGTCAGGTCGGCGCTTACGCCTATGATGTATTGGTCCGGTGCGGTCTGAGCGGAGGGCTGGGCCGTAGTCGTGGTTTGGATTGGAGCTTGACTTGTCCCCTGAGTTGGAGGTGCAGCCGCTGGCGACGCACACGCTATCGTCGCTCCAATAAGCAGGAATGCCAGGCACATCAAGATACAAAGGACTCGTCTCACTATAGGAAACCTCCGCTTTTCATTTTGGCCGGCCCGGTAGTTGATTGCAGTAACTATTACAGGCTCTCGATCTCTGTTATTAGTGACCGCAGGAATTCCCGCTCTGTGACAGTGCGAGTGATTTTTCCTTTCTTGAAGATGACGCCCTTGCCTTTACCGCAGGCTATTCCGACATCCGCATCTTTGGCCTCACCCGGACCGTTGACCACGCATCCCATCACCGCTACCTTTATTGTCTTCTTTACGTTCAGCAGGTAATTGCTTATACCCTGTGCAAGTCCCACTACATCGGATTCCGAGCGTCCACAGGACGGGCAGCTCACCAGCACCGGCCCATGCTCTCTTATATCCAGGGACTTGAGTATCTCGTATCCGGCGAACACTTCTTCCTTTGGCTGCGAGCTGAGGGAGACCCTTAGAGTGTCCCCGATACCTTCATAAAGTAGTATCCCGATGCCTACCGAGCTCCTGATAACGCCCGTACGCGGCAGTCCCGCTTCGGTGATGCCAAGGTGAAGGGGATACGTTGTCTTTTTAGCTATTTTACGGTAGGCCGAAATGGTCGTCGGGACGTCGAATGCCTTCAGCGCTATTTTGATCAGGTCGAAATCCATGCTTTCCAGCAGGTCCACCTGCTCCATGGCCAGCTTGACCATGAAGTCCGCCGCCGGTATTTTCCTGCCTGAAGAGGGAGGCAGGCTGCCGAAGTTCACCCCGATGCGTATCGGGACCTGCTTTGCTTTGGCGGCTGTAACGACTTTTTTAATCTGCTCTTTGTCTCGTATATTGCCGGGGTTCAATCGCAGTGCGTCTGCCCCGCTTTTTATAGCGGCCAGTGCCAGACGGTAATCGAAATGTATATCTGCAATCAGCGGGATTTTTATCTTCTTCTTGATCCTGGAGATGGCTTCAGCCGCTTCCGTGTCAGGTACGGCTACCCTGATTATCTCGCATCCGCATTCTTCCAGTTCCTTGATCTGGCTTACGGTTGCAGCTACATTCCTGGTATCGGTCTTGGTCATTGACTGGACGGAGATCGGGGCCCCGCCGCCGACCTTCACCCCGCCTATGTGAATGGCCTTCGAGATACGCCGCTTTATCAAGGAAGCAAGCTTCCCCCGTTGATTATCCTCGCTACGTCAAAATAGCTTATGACCAGTATCAGCAAGATCAGGGCAAAGAACCCGATTAAATGCACCAGCCCCTCTCTTTGCGGCGATATTCGTTTGCCGCGCCTGACCCATTCGAGGAGGACGAAGACCAGTCGCCCGCCGTCCAGCCCGGGGAAAGGCAGCAGGTTGAACACGCCCAGGTTGATGCTGATCAATGCCATGAATTCCAATAGAGGGCTGATGCCGGCCTTATATACTTCGCCGGTTAGTTGCGCAATGGCTATTGGTCCTGCCAGTTGTGGCGCCGTACTCCTTACGAACCACCCAACGATCTCATTTTTAAATAGCACCAGGATTTCCCAGCTGTGTACGAAGCCTGCCGGTATGGCCTCCCAGAAAGGTATCGATTCAACTGCTGTTGTGTTATCGGTGTAGGAAAGCAGTACGCCCGTTGCCCCCTGTCCCTGCGGAGGGTTCCAGCGAGGTGTAACTGCGATGGTCTTTTTAGTCGAGTCAGGTTCCTCTATCAGCATAGATATTTCTTTGCCCAGGTTTAGCTGGATCTGGTAGCTCAAGTCTCCCCTGTTTTCTACATCGTGGCCGTTTATCCGCAGTACCCTGTCTCCCGCCTGTATCCCGGCGGCCTGGGCAGGTGAATTGGCAGCAACTTCTTTGATCATTACGCTTTCATGTGTTACGGTGTGGGGGATCATGAATGCCATGCAGAACAGGAGGATCGGAAGCAGGATGTTCAGTATCGAGCCTGCACTCAGTACGAGTATCCTGGCCGGGATGCTTTTGCTTGCCAGGCTTCCTTCTGCTGTGGGGTCCTCTTCACCCAGTAGCTTGGTGAACCCGCCCAATGGTATCCAGTTAATTGAGTAAATGGTTTCGCCGCGCTTAATGCCCCAGGCACGGGGTGGGAATCCTATGCCGAATTCCTCCACCTTAACTTTACATAACCGTGCCGCCGCAAAGTGGCCTATTTCATGCGTCAGCACGAGCAGTATCAATAAAACTATAAATACTACGATGAACATTAATATTCCTTCCTTGAGGTACTCATGGCGGTTTCACCCGCCCATGCATACAATGATAACCACTTATTGGCCTTCTTTACCAATCTTAAGCTGGTTTCACCTCGTTGTGTAGATATATGAGTAGATTCAAGTTATCCTTCATCTGGTTTACCTGGTGGTTGCATTCTCCCGTGTACATTGTGGATCTCAGGTTATCTTTCCTGCGATTTTCAGGGCGGTTTCCCCTGCCCACTGATCGGATTCTATTATCTCGTCCAACGACGGTTTGGAAACCGGTTTATGCAGGTTCAATGTCCTCTCTATAATTTCTGCAATCTGGAGGAACCTGGTTTTCCTTTTAATAAAAAAGTCGACCGCCACCTCGTCCGCCGCACACAATACGGCCGGATACGTGCCGCCCTTTTTCGCTGCCTCCAGGGCAAGTTTCAGACAGGGAAAATCGTCGTACCTGACCGGTTCCAGGGTCAGGGACTGTACGGCATTGAAGCTGAGCGGCTTGATATTGTCATTTGCGGTCCTCTCCGGGTACAGCAATGCATACTGTATTGGTAAATGCATATCTGGCGTGCTTAGCTGGGCTTTGATTGAACCGTCTACGAACTCGATCATCGAATGAATGATGCTCTGGCGGTGTATGACTATCTCGATTTTATCGTAGGGTATATTAAACAGCCAGCGTGCTTCGATGGCTTCGAGTCCCTTGTTGAAAAGTGTTGCCGAATCGATCGTGACTTTCTTGCCCATTTTCCATGTTGGGTCATGCCGGTGATAATTTCCCCGGCCATCACCAGTATTTCCTTATTGGCGATTGCTACAGGCTTTCCCGCTTTCAAAGCAGAGATCGTCGGACCCAGTCCGGCCTTCCCCGTCGTCGCTATTACCACTATGTCTACATCAGGCTGCGACGCGATTTCCTCCATGGACATTGGCTTTACGGACGTTGATAATGTAAAACTACCGGCGGAAAAAGCGAATTTAGGATTGAACTCGTGTAATTGGTCCTCGAAAACGGCCCTGTTATTACCGCACGCCAGTCCCACCACCTTCAACTTATCGGGGAACTTGCGCACGATATCCAGAGTCTGTTGCCCGATCGACCCGGTAGAGCCCAGGATAGCTATATTTTTAATTTGATGGACCATGTGAATACGATTAAAGCACTATTATCTTACAGCAAATATGGAATGTAGACCATCTAAAAGGATTTTTCCAAAAGAGAAACCCCGGCGTCTCAGCAATATGCGAACGCCGGGGCTTAATACTGCTACATATAAATTATGGTTAGGGGCTCTCAACTACTCGTTAGCTGCAAGGAACCCGAGGGCAAACATCGCGACTACGAGAATTGTGATAACGATTCCGTATATGAAAGTTAGAACTATGCCCCAGATCAGCATTGACCTTGCTTTTTTAGGATCTCTGGCTTTGGTGACAGCCCAGGCAATCAGGCCGCCCAACCATGTGAAGAAAATGGGCAGTAACCACCAGGCGCCGCTAACCGATTGTATGACCGGGGTCGCCGGAGCTGCTGATACCTGTACATCTGACTTGGAAACAAACAGCTTATTGGCGCATGGCTGGCAATATACCCTATCCTGGAGTTCTGTTCTGCAAGCCAGGCATACCATTTTGCCGCAATTCACGCATGCCCCTACTGCATCTTTGCCGGGATGATAAGAACAATCAGCCATAATATGCCTCCTCCTGTGAATCTGGTTTTAAAAATGTGTAATTATTATAGACAGAGTTATTAGCCATTGCAATTAACCTTTAGCGCTTACTCGTGTATAATTACTCATGCGTCACCTGTTAAGTGCAGGAAAACGTACTAGGTTTAGTATGGGGTAAGTATAGAGCAGGCATCTGGGAAAATACTTAATTTAGCGGATTAAATATTAATCAGGAGGTTTTATAATGCCAAAACAGAAAATATTTAATTGTCCCATGAAATTCAATAGCAAGACCCTTGAAGCGGATGGTTTTGTCAAGAAAGAAACTTGCGTGTGTGATGAAGAATCCTGCTCATGGTGGAGGCCTGCTACTAATATGTGTGCTGTGGCCAACATGGTGGAAATTATGAATAAGTTGGAACTGATGTCGGGTATGCAATTGAAAGCATTGTTGCCTGATCTTCAATCCAAAACGACGATTGTTGATATAGACAGGTAGAATAGGTTGCGCTTATAAACGTTGACAGGTTTTTATACATTTTGTTTGGGGGAAGGGGGTGGCAATTTGAGTTATAATTTAGCGCGAAATTTAACAAAAGAGGAGGTACCATGGCCTACGATACGTTGATATTGGAAAGAGAGGGAGCAGTGGGTATAATCACGCTGAATCGTCCGCCGGTGCATCCTTTCAACTACGCAGCAGTGGACAATCTGAACAAGGCCGTCACGGAATTGGAAAATGACAAGTCAATCCGCGCGATCATTATTACCGGAGCAGGAGAGAAGGCTTTTTCAGCGGGTTTCGACATTGCCAGTTTTGCAGATCCCATGAATGTCTGGATCAGCCGCTATGGACATATTACATATAACAAGATCGAGCGGAATTCAAAGCCGGTCGTGGCTGCCATAAACGGCTTTGCCCTGGGAGGTGGCTGTGAGCTCGCCCTTTCCTGCCATTTTCGCATCATGGTAGATGACCCGAAGGCCGTAATCGGCCTTCCGGAAATTAACCTTGGAATTATACCGGGTTGGGGTGGCACTCAAAGACTGCCGAGGCTTATCGGCCGGACACGGGCGTTAGAGATCGCCTTAATGGGTAGAAGGATCAATGCAAAAGAAGCTTATGACTGGGGACTGGTCAACAAGGTATCCAAGCCGGGAGAAGTATTAAAGGATGCCAAGGAATATGCTGTGGCCTTGAGCAAACGCGCACCGCTGGCGTTGAAGGCCATTTTGAATTCGATGATACTCGGACAGGATACAAACATGGCAGCAGGTCTTGAAATAGAAATGGCCGGCAATGAAATGGTCAGAAATTCCAAGGATGCCGTCGAAGGGATGACCGCATTCATGGAGAAACGGGAAGCCAAGTTTACTGGCGAATAATTAATTTTGAAGGGAAATGGTAGTGATAAGGGTTGATGACATGATGTTAAAGTACAAGTAAAATATGTCAAAGCTCTCTCGCAAGAGAGTGAGATAGCCGGATTTTCCGGCTAATAAAAATTATTCTTTTAAGGAGGATCTATCAGTGAAAGTTGAAGACATTAAAAAAATAGCAATTGTTGGCGCTGGTGACATGGGTCATGGTATTGCTGAGGTTGCTGCAATGGCAGGTTACAAAATAAATCTCTACGATATCAAGCAGGAATTCGTAGACAAGGGCATGACTAAGATTAAGGAGAGCCTTACTAAACAGGTCTCGAAACAAAAATTGACCCAGGAAGCCATGGACAAGGTAGTTGGCAACTTCACGTGTTTTACCGTGATAAAGGATGCCGTGAAAGATGTTGATTTCATGGTAGAAGCCGCCCCCGAAATTCTGGATCTCAAGCAGAAGATATTTAAGGAAATCGATCAATACGCTCCAAAACATGCTATCCTGGCTTCTAATACATCGAATATGAGCATTACAAAAATCGGCGGAGCAACCGGGAGGCCGGACAAGGTAGTAGGCCTTCACTTCTTCAATCCGGTTGCTATGATGCTGCTGGTCGAAGTGATACGCGGTGAAAAGACCTCGGATGAGACGATGAATGTCACCTATGACCTGATGATGAAGTGGAAGAACTTCAGGGGTAACATGGTACCGGTCAGGGTAGAGAAAGACACCGCAGGATTCATTTATAACAGGATCGGGTCGCCGGCCGGCATTTATTTAATGGAAGTTCTTCAAAGGAAACTCGTGACTCCTGAAGTCGTGGACGCCAAAGTACGCTCAATCGGTGCTCCAATGGGACCCTACGAGACGATGGACTACACGGGCCTGGATATCAATTACCATGGCATGCTATATTTCGCCGAAGTAATGTCACCTGATTACAAGCCGCGCAAGTGGCTTGAGGATATGGTAAAGGCCGGTACTCTCGGAAAGAAAACAGGTAAAGGTTTATTTGAGTGGCCAGGCGGGGCACGCCCGACTATAGACCCGGCCAAAGCAGACCCGAAATTTGACCCGATGGATCTTATCTGTCTGCAGGTCAATGAAGGTACCAAGTTGCTTGAGGGGGGCGTAGCAAGAAGCGCCGCTGAAATCGATCTGGCTATGGTCAATGGCGGTGGAGGAGTTTTCGGTCCATTCGCTCTTGCCAAGGGTATGGGTTGGGACAAAGTTGCTGAGAGATGCGAGAAGATTTCAAAAGAACTTGGCGTTAAATGGTTCATGCCGACTGAGACGCTTAAAAAAGGCAATATCAAGATATAGGTAGCATTAAATACAATTAACATATTAAGGGCTGGCTATTAGGAACGGAGCGTGAGGCTTCGAAGACCTGAAAAATGTCAGGTTTTATCTCGATAGCCAGCCCTGACTATTTGCCAGGACGATAAGATAATACGCGACCGGCGCGATCAATAGGTGGCTGTCAATACGGTCAAGCATTCCACCGTGACCTGGTAATAAACTGCCGGCATCCTTTGCCTTCATGTTTCTTTTCAACAGGGATTCAACGAGGTCCCCAAGTTGAGAAATGACTCCAATAATAATGCCTGCTGTTATCATTTGCCAGTAATTGAGCGGCAGTCTGAAACAGACACTTACTATGACTGCAAATATAATAGATGCCGCCAATCCACCCGCTGAACCTTCCCATGTTTTACCCGGACTAACCGAAGAAGCAAGAGCGTGTTTTCCTATTGCGCTGCCTACAACATAGGCAAACACGTCGCACATAGCAGTGCAGGATAGGACCAGGAATACCCATCCCATACCCTGGTCCATAGCTCTAATAGATATGTAGAATGATTGAAGCCATCCTGTATACAAGAGTCCCGTAAGGGTCCAACCCCAATTGATGAATGAATTATCCTTATTGCGCTTGAATATCATCCAAATTAATGGAACCAGTGTGGCCAGGACCAAAATCAAGGGCAAAGTAAAGCTGTAGGGGCTGTGCGCATTTACAACTAGCAGCACCGAGAAAACTATACCGAAGTACGTAAGTGGTTGAATATGTTCACTCTTAACAATCCTGTAATACTCAAAAGCCGCAATAGCCGCCACCAGTGATGTAAGTATTGTGAACACAGGCTCGCCAAACCAAATTACAAGCCCGACAACTAAGCCTATAAGAATGCCGGTTATAACACGTTTAACAACCATCTCAGTAATAATCTATCAGCGTAAAATAAAGATACCTTGGCTTGGGCAACAGTGTCCCGAGAACAATTCAATCGAATAATCAGTAAATGCAGCGGGAAGATAACTATACTTCGAGAATCTCGGACTCTTTATCTCTGCCGATCTTGTTAATGGATTCAATATAGTTATCAGTGAGCTTCTGCAATTGTTCAGATGCGCGAGTATTCTGATCTTGGGATATTTCCTTATTTTTTTCCGAGGTCTTCAATTCGTCGTTTGATTCTCGGCGCATATTACGGATAGTGATCCGGGATTCTTCCAGTCTTTTATGAATAACTTTGATAAGATCTTTGCGCCGTTCTTCTGTAAGAAGAGGGATAGATATTCTAATATTATTGCCATCGTTGATAGGATTTAGTCCCAGATCCGATTTAAGTATGGCTTTATCAATATTATTAATTATTGTGCGGTCCCAGGGATGTATGGCGATCGTCTTAGGTTCAGGGACAGAAATAGATGCCAGTTGTATTAGTGGAGTGAGTACGCCATGATAGTCCACTTTTATGTGTTCTACCAGCGCCGGCGATGCGCGGCCGGTACGTATACTGGCCAACTCTTTGATCAGGGCTTCCACCGTCTTTTTCATTTTTGAATCAGCATTTTTGAGTATTTTATCTGTCATGCTTTCTCCTCACTGGTAACCGTAGTACCGATATCTTCTCCCTCAATGACTCTAAGTATGCTGTCTTTTGACTGTAAATCAAATACAATTATAGGTATCTTATTCTGCTGGCACAAGGAAAATGCTGTTATATCCATAACTTCCAGTTGCAAGCGCAGAGCTTCCCGGTGAGTTAAATGATGATACTTATTGGCAGAAGGGTTTTTTCTTGGGTCGGAATCATAAATACCATCTACTTTGTTTTTGGCTACCAGTAAAACATCTGCATTGATCTCAATAGCACGCAGAGCAGCTGCAGTATCAGTTGTCATGTAAGGATTGCCTGTACCGCCGGCGAAAATCACCACGCGTTTTTTCTCCAGATGGCGAATAGCACGGCGGCGGATATGCGGTTCTGCTATAGCTTGGATGGTAATTGCGGATTGCGTTCTGGTGTCAACATCGTTCTTTTCGAGTGCATCCTGCAGAGCCAGC
>JAPLHL010000531.1 GCA_026389655.1 Chloroflexota bacterium | reverse complement strand
CCAAGCGCTATTTTAAACAGTTTAATAGCCGGCATGCAACAACCGCATTGCATGGCTAACCGAGTGTGAAGCCCTTCTCGGTGAAGATCCTGAGGCAGGCATCCACGGCGTTCGCATCGTAGAGCATGCCTCTACCTGTTTTTATTTCTTCGAGAGCCGTGTCTATCCCCAGTGCCGGCCGGTAAGGCCTTTCCAGTGACATGGCTTCCACGACATCGGCAATCGCCAGTACCCTGGCTTCCGGAAGTATAGCCTGGCCTATTAAACCTTGAGGATACCCGGAGCCGTCTAATCTTTCATGATGTTGATATACCATTTGGCTGACCGGCCAATAGAATTCCATATTTATTAATATATCATAGGCGACTTTAGGGTGTTCCTTAACTATATTGTATTCTAAGTCACGACGTGTAGGTATCCCTTTTCTCCAGCAAAGAAGCCATTGCCTGGATTGTGCTCGCCATCATTCTCTGAAGTGATAAACTGCCCTCGTTGCTTCGGTCTGCGGGTTTTGAGTTTTCAAGCATGTAATTTGGTCTGGTTTGTATTGACATAGTGTGGTCTTTCCTCCGATAGGAAAACGAAATAGCGGGCAAAAGGTTTATGTTGATATCTTTGTCCCGGTGATTCCTCCCAACTCTTAAGTCGCCGCCGCTTATTTAGGGGCAGGCCGTTGCTCTAATAGACCATGGCTTAGAAGCCATATCAGTGTTTTCTAAGCAGGTAAAGCAAGGCGAATGCTATGGCAGGGAGGCATGCAATAGATATGGTAAGCCAGAAAGGGGAGTTGTCACCGACCACAGCAAAATAGATGGAGTATATTGAAAAAACCGCAAGTGCTATCAGACTATATATGGCGAGTGCTTTCATCATAGGCTTGCTTACCATACGGGTTGAATTACGGTGTAGAGTTCAAATAGAACTTCCATTTAAGTGGTAGCTCTTGGCCTGCCTTTTCAATGGCGTTTGTATCAAAGGGCGTACGTGTTGATTGATAGGCAAGGACTAATGCATGGACCAGTGAAAAGACTATTGCCTGGTCGGAAAGGTTCTTACAGGCAGCGTTTGATATGTGGATAAGTCCGCGGGCCGGGAGGGGCAGGAGTGGGAACCATTTTGCAGCTGCGCCAGCGATATCCTGATGATAAACTGCGTCCAAATCGCTCCATTCAGGCACTTCCTGGATGTTCATGATGGTACTTTGAAGAGCTTTTTTAGCCCCGTTGGGCAGCCTGTACCACGTCTTGTCCGCGAGTTTCTTCAGGCGCGGATCGGAGATATTGATAGGAGGCTGTTTAGACTGATATTCTGACATTGAACTCAGTATTAAACCGAGCATAAACGGGATGCCAACATAAAAATATTTCTCCCAGCCCTGGTTGCTGACCATCGTGTAGATCGTCCACATGGAAAAAATCGCGAAGGTCCAGTAAAAAGTATGTATCCCTATCCTTTCCCGCGCGGTCAATTCGCGTGCAGGAACCATCAGGAACGCCGCCAGGGACGCCATGCCAAGACATACCACGCCTATAACTCCACTAATAGCCTCTGTGTACATGTTTCGCCTCCGTGTTTATTATTATAACAGGGTTCTTCTTATAGCAATAGATATTTAGTCATAGTTAGATGGTCGGACTGAATATTGGCCAAAACAAGCACTGAGCGGATTATTAACCCAGTAAACCATCATAAATAAGATTATGGGATATAGTGATGGAGAGATAAAGGCCATAAACCAAGCATAAAGCTGGAAGGCGCCCATCCCGGGTGAGCGCAGGTTTTTCTAAAGGCGGCCTTTATATTTGCCCTGTGGTTTGTAAGCGGTACGGGACATTCCGTAAAATTACCGTTAATTGATGTTTTTATTATCGTGTTCTATTTCTTTATCAGCCCGTTAAACGGATAAGTTAATGCTTTCATATGTCTATTTGGCGGTTGGCAGCCTGGCACTGGGGATCATTATCACCTTTATCATGCTTTTCCTTTGCCAGGTTTTAGCTGTGGATATAAATAAGAACCTGTGGCTGATCGCAATACCGATCATCCTGGCGATAGCCTTGAATATCTGGTTTATTGAACTTTATGACAGGTACCGGAAAAAATAACCGGACTAATTTATTTAATCGCATTACATGAGAATTTTGACCGCTTATGCAAGTGATACATATAATTACATAAATTCCTAATCCGATAATATTGAAAACTTTCATACGAGGAGTATTTCATGAATTTACATAAATCGATTTATATCATATTGGCCATAGCGGTTGCTTTGACGGCGGGTTTAGCAGCTTGTTCA
>JAPLHL010000160.1 GCA_026389655.1 Chloroflexota bacterium | reverse complement strand
CACGCACAGCGTTGAGCCCGGAAGGCGTATTACCGTTCGCGGGAAGTCCCACTCATCCGAGTCTGATGTTTTTAAGGCTAATCCCCAGCTTGCCAAGTTACTATGTTCGGACTTCAAGGTACTGGTGGTAGGTCATAGCGTAGCCAAAGGGGTCTATCAGTACCTGCCTCCTTCCCCAGCATCGATATATGCATTTGTTCACGCTTGTATTCCGGAAGAAGTAAGGGTGTTTACACAATCCCTGGACTTTCTGAACTTGATGATAGAAAGCAGGTTGACCATATCACCTGACGAAGTAATCGCTGCATTTTTACGCTATGCCAGCCGAACCCACCCGGAGCCGGAAGAATTCCTGGTGAAGGCAGGTAAGGAACTGGCCTGGACGTTAAGCAACGATATCAGGAGACTCGATTCGATTTTAAAGAGGCTGCGACAATGACCGATAACGAAAAACAGGATATTAAGCTCGGTACCGTCATCTCCGGATCATTGACCCAGGGAGTGCAGGTGAAGCTGGACGCGGCAAGGTCGGTGGAAGACATTGCGGTAGGAAGGTATGTGGCCATAACGGGCGAGAAGAAGCGCTTTTTTGGCATGATCACGGATGTGAGCCTGGAGGCGGTTGATCCGCGTGCTATGGTTATGCCTCCTGATATTTCCGATCCTTTCATCGCTAAAGTGGTCTCCGGTACAACAACCTATGGCAAGATCAGTGTATTACCCATGCTGACTATCAGCAGGGGCGTTATGGGTGAGTCGGAGGGGCCGCAGCCCGCCAAGACGGTGCCTGCGCACTTCGCCGGAGTTGAGCTGGCCTCGCAAAGGGACGTTGAGCTGGTTTTTGGACAGGAAGATGCCAAAAGGTTTTATGTAGGCACACCGCTGGATATGGAGACCAGGGTCTGCATCAATATGGAAGAGCTGGTCAAAAGGTCCAATGGGGTATTCGGCAAGAGCGGCACGGGCAAAACATTTCTCACCCGCTTGCTGCTCATCGGCATGATGCAGAAAAGCAGGTCCGTAAGTTTAATATTCGATATGCATAACGAGTACGGTTGGGAGGGGACGAGCGAGAAAGACCGGAAGGTGAAGGGCCTCAAGCAGCTCTTCCCGGGGAAAGTGGCGGTCTTTTCGCTTGACGAGAGCTACGATAAAAGGCGCAAAGTGAAGTCTGATTTTGTAGTCAAGGTCGGCTATGATGAGATAGAGCCTGAGGACATACAATTGCTGAGGACCGTGCTCAACCTGACTGAGCTCGCGGTGCAGGCAGTATATGAGCTGGCTAAAACGTTCGGCGATGAAAGATGGCTGCAGGAGACCCTTAATTTATTTGATGCAAATGATAAGAAATTTGCTGCGGAACACAACATTGCTGAGGGCACATGGCGGAACTTGCAGCGCGGGCTGAGGATAATGGAACGTTTTAAGTTCATGGTGCCGCACGTCCAGGATAACGCCGTGAGGAAAATCCTGGATTATATCGGCAGTGGAAAAAGCGTTGTTCTGCAATTTGGCGGCTATGACGATATTGCGGCCTACGTACTGGTCGCCAATTTGTTGACCAGGCGGATATACAACCAGTACAGGGAAAAAGTGGACATTGCAGCATCTGCCGATACAAAGACGCCCGACCAGCTTGTTATTACCATCGAAGAGGCCCACCGGTTTCTTAATCCCGAGATCTCTTCACAGACTATCTTCGGCAAAATAGCGCGCGAGATGCGGAAATATAATGTCACCATGCTGGTAATAGACCAGCGCCCCAGCGGCATTGACGAAGAGGTCATGTCCCAGCTCGGCACCAAGATTATCTGCCTGCTGGACAATGAGAAGGACGTGGATGCCGTGCTGACCGGTGTTGCCGGGAAGAACGAATTGAAATCCGTACTTTCCAAGCTGGAATCGAAGCAGCAGGCGCTGATTTTCGGCCATGCTCTGCCCATGCCGGTAGTGGTCAAGATCAGGGAATACGGCTCGGCTGAGTCTTATAAAGAACTCGGCCCGCTCGGGCCGACACCCAGAAGCGACAGCGGCGGAAGAAAGACGGACTCTCTCGACGATTTATGGGGTTGAGGCAGGTGGCGCCTTGGGCCTGGGGCCCCTGCCGATCACCATCTCGCCCTGATAATAGAGCTTATAGACGTCTTTAATGGCTTTTTCCCACTCGAATGCGCCTTTGCTTTTTCGTAGCGCCAGGCTATAGATTTTAATATTATGGGGAAGCGTGGGTGCACGGTCAGCGCATGGCATGAGTTTGACGCAGGGAAAATCCGGGCACTCGCAGCAAAATTCGATGCCCTTCTCCTTTGAACATATCCAGGTGGCGCATTGCTCACCTATTACAGGGCAATGGCCTTCGATGGCGCGGCAACCGGCGCAGGGGACTTTCTCCGGCGGCATCTTTCTTCTTTCTGCAATCAGTGCTCTTAACTTTTCATCGGTAGTGGCAAGGTGCATAGGGCACAGCCCGCAGTGAATTCCGCATGGTGCTTCAAGTGCGTTTTTATCCATTCGTACTTATCCTCTCTATTTATTATAGTGTCATCCCGATTATATCAGAGGACTTCGCTGCCCGTAATGGCACGAATCAAGGGCGCACCTGAAGGAACGCCCCTGCGAAGATAACTGTACAGCGTCGTAGGGTGCGGGTCTTTAGACCCGCCCAAAATGTCCATCCTCGTGATGACAATTGATAAAGCAACGACTATTTTTCCACTGTCACAAGGTTAAGCCTGGGGACTCCCAGCGGGTCGATATTATAATCATGCACTTCGGGACTGATCACAATGTAATTCCTGCCAAACCAGAGCGGCATGGCCGGGGCCTGGTCTACTATGATCTGCTCAGCTTGCTGGTAGATTTTCATACGAGTATCATAGTCTTTTTCGACTGCGGCCTTATCCAGTAGAGCGTCAAACTCTTTGTTTGAGTAATGGCTGTCATTATACTGGCTGCCCGTGTAAAAGAGCGTGTTGAGGAAATTCTGGGGGTCCGGGTAATCGGCAATCCAGCCCAAAGCGTACATTTCGTCCACTTCCTGCTGAAGTTGATAGTTAAATGCCTGGGGTTCGAGTAACCTGACGGTAACGGTAACCCCGAGATTTTGTTTTATTTCGTTTTATAT
>JAPLHL010000298.1 GCA_026389655.1 Chloroflexota bacterium | reverse complement strand
GCAAGTGCATAGTCATTCTGGTTTTGTAACGGCTGACTACCTGCAGTCTTTCCGGGACTCAGGAGTTAATTGACCAGTCAATTAATATTATAACAATAGAAAAATCAGAAATCAATGGCATATAAAGTGAACGTGCTTGGTCAATAAGAATGGGTGACTATTCTATCTCGATATCTTTGACGCGGAGTTCGGACCCGCCTGTTACCTGCACCTTAGCGCTGCTGCATTTTGGACACAAATATTTATATTCTTCTACTTTGAAATCAGCGCTGCAGTCATCGCAGTGGGCTGTTACGGGGGTCTCTTCGATATTTAGGTATGCCGAGCTGGCAATTGTGTTCTGGGCAACAATGCCGAAGCAGAAAGTCATTTGCATGGGAACGAGGCCGCGCAGTTCGCCGGCTACAAGGTCGATCCTGGAAATTTTAGTTGCCCCTTCCCTTTTAGCGGCTTCCAGCGCAATTTCCAGGATATTCTGGGCAATGCCCATTTCATGCATTAGTTAGATCACCCAGCTTTTTCTGATAGTGAGCGGTCAGCCAGGAAATCCATTCATCCAGGCCGGTTCCTTTAGTGCAAGATATCTCAATAATATCGATATCAGGATTTATCTTGCGGGCGTTGGACTTCGCCTCTTCAAGATTGAAATTGGTATATTGCAACAGGTCTATCTTGTTGATGAGCATCAAGGCTGATTCACGGAACATCAGCGGGTACTTGAGCGGCTTTTCATCGCCTTCGGTCACGCTTAAGATCATGATCTTGTAGTCCTCGCCAACTATAAATTCGGCCGGGCACACCAGGTTACCGACGTTCTCTACAACCAGTATATCTATTTTATCAAGCGATAAATGCGGCAGGGCTGATGCTACCATATTGGCATCAAGGTGGCAGGCTGTGCCTGTGGTGAGTTGGATGGCGGGGACGTTATATTTGGCAATTCTATCTGCATCCCTGGTCGTTTCAATATCGCCCACCACAACACCAAGCCTCAATTTGCCCGCAAGTTTTTCAGCGGTCTTTTCCAGTAATGATGTCTTGCCTGCGCCGGGCGAGCTCATCAAGTTGAGAACCAGGTTCCGGTTTTTATTGAAAAGCTGCCTGTTTTCCCCGGCAATTCTGTCATTTGCCTGTAATACGTCCTGCATGACGTTTATCTTCATGTAAGGAACCTCTTATCAGCTATGATTTACTATGCAACCGTATTAAGTATACAGGTTTAATTATTTGTGTGCAAAGTAATATTTGGAGAGTTGCTTGTAAAGTGAATGATGATTTCCTTATAATTAACATTACTGTTGGGTAAAGTGAGACGTTTGATATTTAGGTTGGCTGGGTTCTTTAATGGATTCCTTAAGTAAACAAAAAATTCCTGAGCGGATTGAAGGACTTAGCGAGGTTGCATATAACCTGTGGTGGAGTTGGCATTCAGATGCCAGGCAGCTGTTCAAAAAGCTGGACAGGTCACTATGGAAGTCCACTGAGCACAATCCTGTTGCTTTGCTGAATCAGATACCCTACCATCAGCTTGTGGCCAGTGCGGGAGACGCTGATTATCTGCGCAGGTATGATGCCTGCATGGAGGAGTATCGGGATGGCGTATCACTATCCGACACATGGTTTGCCAAAAAACATTCTGAACATCTGAATAAGTTAACAGCGTATTTCTCGCTGGAATTTGCCGTACATAATTCGCTTCCCCTGTATGCAGGTGGTTTGGGTGTACTGGCTGGTGACTACTGCAAGGAAATGAGTGATCTTGGGATACCGTTGGTGGGTGTTGGATTTATGTATCCGCAGGGCTATTTCCACCAGTTTGTTTCCCAGGACGGCTGGCAAAATGAGGTCTATGACCAGTTAAATTTCAACAATGTGGCAATTTCACGCGTGATCGCGCCTGACGGTAAATTGCTGACCGTATCTGTTCCCCTGGACAGTATATCCGTATTCGTTTCTGCCTGGAAGGTCAATCTCGGACGGGTGACGCTCTATTTGCTGGATACCAATTTGAACGAAAATCCCCAGGCATACCGCGGGCTTTCAGCCCGGCTGTATGGAGGAGATAGGGAGATACGTTTATTGCAGGAGTTGGTCATTGGGTTGGGTGGTGTTCGGATGTTGAGAGCTTTGGGTATAAACCC
>JAPLHL010000465.1 GCA_026389655.1 Chloroflexota bacterium | reverse complement strand
ACTTCCCCGTCATATGTACTAACATCGATTTTTCAAAGGTCCCTGAGTTAACTGGAAAAACACTACCCTACCTTGTAATTGAGAGGGGTGGTCAGAAATTTGGTATTATCGGGTTGCTCACGGAAGAAACAGTGGAAATCTCCAAACCAGGTAAAAATGTTGTCATCAGTGATACTGTTGTCGCCGCCCGCCAGACGGTGGCCGGGCTTGAGAAACAAGGAATAAATAAAATCATTGCCCTGACCCATATTGGCTGGGACAAGGATATAGAGTTGGCACAGCAGGTCAGGGGTATTGACGTGATTATCGGCGGACACAGCCATACGCTGCCTTCCGTCTACCCGACGGTAGTGCAAACTAAGGAACCCGTACTGGTTGTGCAGGCAGAAGCATATGATAAATACCTGGGCAGGTTGGATATTTCATTTAATGCACAGGGGGTGATAACAAAACAATCCGGCTCACTTGCCTTAATCAAAGACGCTTCGGAAGATAAGGAGTATGCTGCCAGGTTGTCGAAATATAAAGCACCTATTGACCAGCTAAAAAAGGCCATTGTGGGCAAAACCCTGGTTGACCTTGATGCAGAAAGGGCTCACATCCGGACAATGGAAACCAACTTCGGTAACCTGGTGGCCGACGCTTCCCTCGCAAGTGCAGAAACTGCAAAAGCCACTATTGCATTAGTTAATGGCGGTTCCATCCGTTCTTCCATACCTGCAGGTGATATCAGCCTGGGGCAGATACTGGAGGCCATCCCTTTCAATAACGATATTGTGATATTTGATATTACGGGAGAACAGCTGGTCGCAGCCCTGGAGAATGGTGTCAGCAAGGTGGAAGCTGTTGAAGGCAGGTTCCCGCAAGTAGCAGGGTTCAGGTTTTCTTGGGACCCTGGCAGTCAGCCTGGCTCACGCGTTAAGAGCGTGGAAATCAAGACAGGCAGTGGCTTCAAACCGCTGGATAAATCGGACTCATACCGCATCGTAACCAACAGTTATTTATTTAGCGGCGGCGATGGCTACACCTCTTTCCAGAAAGGTACCAATGTTCAGTATCTTGGTTTTGTAGACTATGATATGGTAACGGAATATATCGAGAAAAACTCACCGGTCAGCCCCAAAGTAGAGGGACGTATCATAAGTCTAAAATAGTCTATCCTCTCTGCTTTCTCTTTTACAATAGCCAACTTTTCTTGGGCTACGGTTATACCATTAAAGAACGGTGAATAATCGGCTTTAACTCTGCCTGTTGATGTTGGATTATTCAAGCAACTTTTTTCTTGTTACCAAAACTGTAAATATAATAGCCGCTACTATTACGCAAACGACATCAAGGATTGCATAGATTATGTCACCTGTTATGAATTCATTAATTGCAAACAGAACACATGAAATCAAGAATGCTAAAGGTAGAAAAATATTTATATTGCGAGTCTTTTTAATTACTGTCTCGTAGAACTGGAACACCCACCCTATAAGTGTGAAGATAAAACCTGCTAAAGCCATAATATCTCTATCCTCCTTAAACGCAAATTGCGTTGTTCATTGTCCTATCTTTTCACGTTCCCATACGAACTCCCTTTGAATTGAATTGCCTGGGAGGCTGGCGGTCGGTAGTTGAGTGCACTGTGCGGTCGTGCCTTGTTGAGTTATCTGCTCTACGAACCACAGCAATTTCCTTATTACTGTTCACCCACAATAAGAATCACTCCTACCAATGACGTAGTCATCGGGATGTATGTTCATTCATGAATAATTCCATCAGCAATTAGATCAGGCAGAGAAAGACCTTGCTGTAATGCAATATAAGCGGCAAACCATTCATTTAACACTGGACGATGCTGAAGAACTGCTAGAAACCTTCAAGGTGATACGTAATCTACGTGTAAATGGCAGCCCGGAAGCCAAACTGGCTTTTATCCATAAGTACATCAATCAAATAAGCATAGACCCATGGGGCAACCTTGAGATTAGAGGTAAGTTTGACATTGCAAAAGAAAACAGGGGTGTTTATCCACGCTGGTCAAAAGGCAGGGTTATTTTTGATGACCTTAAAAGTAATAATGTTAGTAACATTGTGCCGTGGCAATCTACTGGCCTCTCTCGGGATCATGCAGTAGATTGCTTCGCTACACTCGCAATGACATGTGAAAACGGATTAAAGCTATTGATTGAAACGGCTGCTACGTGATGGAATTTATCTCCATGTTGGGTGTTCCTCGTTGGATTTATCATAGGTCACGCGGTGTACGTTAGTGCCGTCGGCATTCATGATGAAGATATCATCATTGCCATAGGTATCAGAGACATAGGCGATCTGTTTGCCGTCGGGTGACCAGACGGGGTTGCGGTTATTATCTATATTGTCCGTGATTTTTTTGGCTGTCAGTCCCGGGAACGGGAAACCTGCATCCATTACCCATATATCTCCCTTGGCTGCGCTACCTTTTACGAAAACGATCTTGTTTGTCACGGGCGACCAATCAGGGGTAGTCCCCTCCACGGCAAAGATGAAACCGAACCTTTTCTGATCACTGCCATCAGGGTTCATTGTGTAAAGGACCGGCACGACTGGATTGCCTTCACGGGTTGTGCAGAAGAGGATTTTAGAACCATCGGGTGACCATGTTGGCACGCTGTTCCAACCGGTACCTGATTTGGAGCTGGTCGTAAGTCTCACCATATTACTGCCGTCAGAATTAACTATCATTATTTCATAGGTAGCATACTCGCTCTCGACGTTCGTCTCCTCATACTTGCTGACGAAAGCGACCTTTGTCCCATCGGGTGAATACCTGGGCGCTATGTCCAATCCA
>JAPLHL010000249.1 GCA_026389655.1 Chloroflexota bacterium | reverse complement strand
TACTGCAATCAGAGGTTGTTGCACAATTATAAGCGCCCCAGATTTATCATAACCAAGAGAAAACGCCGCAGATTGGTCATAACCCCAAAAATAAAGTAAGTATATTATCGCTGTAGCAAAGGCCCATACAATCAAAGACCTCGCATATACTTTCTTATTCGCTGCATCCGCTGCTAACCTTATACACAACAGCTGCAATAGTCCGATTATCCAGATGAGAAGCCCATTGGCCATAGAATATGTCCCGACAGCGCCGCAAAATACAGCGGTATAGAAACGCCAGTCCAGTCCCCTGCTTGTCTGCAATAAATATACTGCCAGTAAGAAGCTGAAAATCAGCATGTAAAAGACTATCTGAATGCCGCATGTTAGGTTCTCATACTGACGCAAATTGAACATCAGCCATGTGACAGGGATGAACCTGGCAGCTGCTGACCATGAATCACCGGATGACAACGTGTATATCTTATAGAGCACGAAACAAATCAAACATATCAGCACCCACGAAAAAATCATCTCGGCCACGTTGTTCCAATGGGTGATGCTGCCCAGCATCAGCGTGATCACACGGATAACCAGGAAGCGGTGTTCATTATGCAATGCAATAAGGTCATTGAAGGTCAGGGTCCCGGAATATAATTTATCCCACAGTGGTACAAAGGCCCATTGGTCCCAGAAAACCACATTTACTCCGTATCTAGCAATGAATAGGAAGGCGATTATGGCTGGCAGGGTCAGCAATATTACAATTATGGATTTTTTAACTCGAGGTGCCACAGCCAAAAGTATACATTAACTATATATAAATAGGGAACGTCGCCTTATTTCTAATGATCTATGGACCTTCAGAGATAAAAGAGGGATATCCAGCCCCGTCTTTATCCGCTTGCTTAAATATAACCTGCTGTGCGCCGCTGGATCATTATTTAACTACGCAATTTTGTGGTTTTTAACCATTTTTACTATCTGCTATCCAATATATTCGGCATAGCGGCAGCATTAGCCTGGAATTATACGATCAGCCTGAAATGGGCCTGGGTAAGTTTAGGAATCAAAAAAATGAGTAATGGCAAGTAAAACTATAGGTGTGTTATTCCGGGCTATTCAGGCCGGTAAAAGACATTAAGTCTGTATTTCATCAGTATCGGGGCGTATTTCCTCACTATTTCAGGACCAGGATACAGGCTTTTCAGATTTTCATCGCTTTGTGACTGGTACGTCATTAAATACTGTTGTGCAAGCTGACGGTTGCCCATACACTATAAGCACCCTGTTCGTATGCACCGCCTTTGGTTGAATCTGCTTTGTAAATAAACCAGCCGCTTTTAGGATCAGTAAAATCATCCTGGAAAATTAATGTGCCATTTTCGGGACTGGTTTGCTGTGGTGAAGTGCAGCTGGAAATAAAACCGGTCGATAAAACCAGTAAGCTCAATAATATACTTATATAGCAATAGTTGGATCTCTTCACTGAACTCTCCTGATAAAGTGGCAATAAATATATTCAAATATAACGGTGAAATATAATAGGCATATCTAACTATAATGGATCGGGGCATCCTCACAGGTAATCACTGCATTCCGGCTGTTATTATATATTATTTTGATGGGTAGTTACTATATATAGTTATACGTTGTTATACAATTGGCCGCGCTACTAGCGTTGGCAAGTCGTTAGATGATTTAGGCTCCTCTTACTTGCTTGCCCGAGAGGCAACTATTCGCCTTTTAGGTTATATAGTAATGGACAATATTACCGCTGCATGAACATCGGCATCATTGTTCAATTGTAGGTATAGCTATATTCAGGCTAAGGTGTATGCTTTGTCAAAGGCATAGCTGTAATACCAGAGTATTGCCAGTCATGGTGCGAGTCTGAGACTTCTGCTTCAGATTGGGTCGGCGGATATTGTCCTGGCCAGCAATGGGATGGCCATCCCTCAGCGCAAGGTGTTCCGCAACCTCAGCCGCATCACGACAATATCGGCAAGTATGTTAAACCATTATAAAAAAAGTTGAGCTTTGAATTCTATAAATACAGCCGCGGTTAACTTAGTATCGTTAGCACGTTTTATCTTTTACAAGTTCCTAGTATAATGGTTTCAATTTGCATTCGAATGCTGTTTCAGAATAACGTAAGGATATGATGCGCGGAATATATATAGTAATTCCAACCTATAACGAGTCCGAGAATATCCAGGATATGATAAAGATAATTCGAAGCATTGATTGCGATTATCATATAATAGTCGTGGATGATAACAGCCCGGATGGCACGGCTGCAGTTGTACAGGAGATGCAAAAATCTTCAGCCTTTATTCACATGGTAAAGCGCCCGGGCAAATTGGGCATAGGTTCCGCTATTTGCGACGGGATAAAAACGGCTCTTTCATCTGCTGATTGCCAGTACATCGTCACGCTTGATGCTGACTTTTCTCACAATCCGGCAGATATTCCCATATTGTTAGAAGTAGCTGAAAACGCAGATATGGTGCAGGGTTCCAGGTACATGGAGGGGGGGAAGATTACAGGCTGGACCTGGCGAAGAAAATTCATCAGCCGGACAGCAAATTGTCTTTATCGATATCTGCTCAATATTCCTCAGCATGAAATCACCACCTCTTTCCGCGTTTATTCACGTAAATGCGCCGAATGTATTACGCAATATGTAAATACTGATAGATATGAATATGGCCTTGCCACCGCGCTGGTTATACGTGATAACGGCTTCAAAGTTAAAGAGGTGCCGATTGAGTTTGTCGACCGTACCCGGGGCAAAAGCAAATTGAAAGTTTCCGATATAGTCTATTCACTCCGCTACCTTGCCTATATCTTTATTTTACGGCTTTCACGGAACCTGGGCATTCAACGTTTCATCAGATTTTGTATTGTAGGCACTACTGGCATCATAATAAACCAAGGTCTGCTATGGGTTCTGACGGATAAGCTGGGCATATATTACCTGTATTCCGCGCTGATAAGCATCGAAGGCTCGATATTATCCAATTTTGTTTTTAACGATCTTTGGACCTTTAGAGATAAAAGAAGGATATCCAGCCCCGTCTTTATCCGCTTGCTTAAATATAACCTGCTATGCGCTGTGGGTTCCTCCTTTAATTACGCAATTTTGTGGTTTTTTACCGATATATTGCATTTTTACTACCTGCTATCCAATTTATTCGGCATAGCGGCAGCATTAGCCTGGAATTATACAATCAGCCTGAACTGGGCCTGGGTAAGTTTAGGAATCAAGAAAAAAAAGAGTAATGGCAAGTAAAACTATAGGTGTGTTATTCCGGACTATTCAGGCCGGTAAAAGACATTGAGCCTGTATTTCATCAGTATCGGGGCGTACAGTTTCACTTCTTCAGGATTGGGCTGCAGGCTTTTCAGATTTTCATCGCTTTGTGACTGGTACGTCATTAAATACTGCTGCGCAAGCTGACGGTTGTCTAAAAACTTGCTTTGGAATAATGGCATATATATATCCAGGCTGAGTAAAAAAAGTAGCAACAGCGAGACTGCCGCGCGGAAAGTTAAAGACCTGATATTGATAAATTTTTGCGGCAATGAAATGATTGCCAAATAAAGGCCGATTATCCCTAAAACTGTAAAGGAAATATACCTTGAATGCAGGGCCTGCTCGATGCCTAGGCCTGACCTGCCCAATACCAATAATAAGACAGACCCACAGGTAAAAAGTATAAGAGCCAGGCAGGGCAGTTGCGGCAATCGTACTTTGAGATCCTTTAAAAGGATTATCGCAACGCCGGCATACAGGA
>JAPLHL010000179.1 GCA_026389655.1 Chloroflexota bacterium | reverse complement strand
TCCAAAATAGTACCATCTATATTTTCCAGCTCGCGGACGGACGCTTGCTGACTCTGTAGATTAGCAAGTTCTTCCAGCAATTTGGTAGCGTTAAGGTTGTTGCGATAATTCTCATATGATAAAATAGCTAACGGTTAAAATCGTAGCATAAACGAGGTTGAATCCCGGGGACCGATAAAAGACCGAAGTGAAGGAGGGAACGTGGACTTTAAATTCACCAGTATGCTACTCTGCTGTACCGCACTTCTTGCCGTATTGGCAAGCACATGCACCCCGATGCCGTCGACTGTTGAAAAAGCGCCAGTCGTTGAAAAAGCGCCAGTCGTTGACAAACCGGCGGCGAAACAGCCGACATTCATACCTACCGACGCCGATAATGCGATGCATGAAGCTCCGGCATCATCCGAAGGAGCGTACGAATGGTGGTACATGGATGCTAGCTGCGATAATGGGTACTACGTTGCAACGTCCTGGCACATAGATAACTCAACTGAGAAAGGCGGCAAACCAATACAGCGCATCAAGTTTGCAATCTACGACCCTGCAGGGAAAAAGACTGCCGTGGAAACGGAATTCGATGTGAATGCTGTTACCGCCTCGAGTAAAAGCTTAGATGTTACTATGGGTAGCAATCATATGAAAGGTACATATCCGCACTACGACATAAATTTCCGCCAGGGCGATCTGGGATGCAATTTGACGTTTGAAAGCGTAACTGAAGGCTTTAAGACGCCCCCTGACGGCGTAGTCTATTTCAGTAAACAACCAGAGAGATACATTGGATGGGTGATAGCTGCACCCAGGGCAAAAGTAACGGGAACGCTAATTTTGAACGGCAAGGAGATCCCGGTGAGCGGAGTTGGCTATCATGACCACAACTGGGGCAACTGTCCGCTTAGCAGCATGTATAATTATTGGTACTGGGGAAGGGTATTACTGCCGGATTATACGTTCCTGTATTCCGTTGGCGAAATGACCGATGCGCTTGGCAGGAAACTGAGTTCCGCCATAGTTACAATCAAAGGTTCCAAGTTGATTGATGTTACAACAAATGTTTATGCAGACGCCAGTGATTGGGTAACTGATAATGTTATGAATGTCCAGTACCCGAGGTCACTGGTGATCCGGCCTGAGGGTAAGTGGGTTAATGGAACTTTGACATATAAATTTAAGAATCTGGTGGAAGCCACGCCACCGTGTGGAGCCGAGCCAGGCGAGGGCAGAGCTTATTTCCGCTTTGTCTCAGACTGCAATATTAAGCTTAAAGTGGCAGGGAAAACAATCGATGTACAGACTCCGCTGGTCCATGAGTACATGACATATGCTGCTCCCCATTAAGACAGGCGGGGAATGGAAGAACACGTTGGGATTCTTAAAGAAAAAAGATTATCTATTCCGACACGTAACCGATTTCCTGCTGTAACAATTTAAAATGAAAAACAGCGCAATCCAGCCGGCCGTCGCTGATAACTACGGCCACGTAGTCATCCCGATGACTACGTCATTTGGTAGGTATGAATTTTATTGTGGGTGAACAATGCCTTGAGTTAACTCACCCCCAATCAGTGTCCACTTTTATGATCTCAACTATCCTGGACATCGCCATCGCCGAAGAATTTGAATTAATTTTGGCCGTGGCCCTTGGAGTAATACATTGAAGCGTCGGATTTTTTAGTCAGGGTTTCCATGTCCTGCCCATCTTCGGGGTAAATGGCAATACCTACACTGGTAGACACATGCAAATGATTACCGTCGATAAGTAACGGCTCTTTAAAGGAATCCAGGATTTTCTGGGCTACGGCAGTGGCGTCTTCCATCTGGCCGGTCTCCATCATCACCAATATAAACTAGTCTCCCCCAATGCGGGCTAAGGTGTCGCTTGCACGAATTATGCCCAGTGCAATCTCACGTTCAATTAGTATAACTGCATTCCGCACGGGTACCCATACGAAGGTACCAAATGAATCAGTACCAACGCCTCATTGTTCGCAGCCGTATGTGAATGTACTATGAAACAGTGTAAGTCGTCTTGGCCGTATCGCTCAATTGCATACGGGGAGAACCATTCACAGACGATTATGACGGGGAGATCAAGGCATGGTAATAGCTTACGAACAAAGAGCACATTTTCAGATTGCCGAACAGGACGAGAGGACTTATCGGAGAGTCGGGGACATCCTCGTCGATGAAGGGCATATATCGGAAAGCCAGCTTGCAAACGCGCTGCAATATCAAGAGCAGTTTGGCGGTAGGCTCGGCTGGATTTGCGCCACTTTAGGATATATTAATAGACTCGATTTGTGCCGTGTGTTATCTGAACACTTTGGGCTGCCATATTATCATGACGTTCCCTACATGATTGCGAATATAGACACTAGCTTGGCGGGCAGGCTTACCCTTGAAGAGGTTACCCGCTTTCAGGTCATCCCGTTTCGCACCCGTCGGGGCAAACTTGAAGTGCTCACCTCTGAACCCAGGGATCCGGAAATGCTTGCCTTCCTGCGAAGCCGGTTTGCTGATGAAGCCATCCAGCAAGTGGTCATTACGGACCTGGATATCATGCGAGTGTCGGATGCCGTTTACCAGGATTCCATTGTGGATAAGTCCATCAATGGCCTCTACCAGAGAAACCCGGATGAATCGGCCCGCAATGTACTGAGTAAGCCGCAAATCGGCATTTTAATATTGGTCCTGATGGGGATTGTTGTAGGCCTGGCCATAAACGCTTATATAATTATCATCGGCTTTCTATTTCTTGTTCAAGCCTTTTACT
>JAPLHL010000527.1 GCA_026389655.1 Chloroflexota bacterium | reverse complement strand
AGGATGCAATCGCCCATCTGGTCGATATTGCGGAACAGCTTGCACTGTCGCATCATCGCGTCGACAAGCGTCGTTTTCCCATGATCGACATGGGCGATGATGGCGACGTTGCGGATATCTTGTCTGCGCACAGGGCTCCTTGTTATCTTCTGTCACTCCGCGTCCCGGGGACACGAATATCAATTATACAGGAAAATCAGGCGGGGTGAGTCAGGTTACCTGTTTAAAGCGGCGATGATGAGTCACGACTGCGCGCCCCCGATAGGCCAGATGAGGGCTGTGTCCAGCGGCGTGAGAATTTACGAGCGGATCAAGGTCCTGGGGTTGGGCGAGAGAACCCGTCCTTCCCGAGGGCCTCTTTAATTTCCTGCGATATTGAGATAAGCAGATAGCCTAGCTAGCTGAGGATAATTGGCCAGCGCTGAAGCAGGCGGTCTTAGAATACCAGTTTTAGTCCCCCTCCAAGCTTAAGGCCGCCAAGCCCAAAGCTAACTGAAGGAATACCCGTCGAAACTTCATAAGCAGCTTTTCCAGAAAGATACCGAACGCCCGCCGAGATGGCCACGTTCTTGCTGAAGTAGTAATTCAGGCTTGTCCCGGCGTTGAATCCAACGAGATTTTTCTTCTGCTGCTCACTCTGCGAACTAATGCTTACGGTATCATATGGATACGCAGATTCCGTGAACGTGATGCTGTTTGTCAGTTCCGTACTGGTCATGAAATACGCAGGGCCCGCAAAGAGGTCGAGCTCAAACTTGCCGAACAGGGCACTGTAAACTAGGTTAAGAGAGATAGCGGTTTCCTTCAACTTATAGCTCTTAGCGTTTTCGGCCTCTCTGAAAGAATTGAAATAAAGGGGATGTGGGATCGAGGCACTGTTTATCGCTCCCAGGTCTCGGGAGGCCATGTCTAAGCCCAGGTCCACTCCCAATGCTGAGGTGAATTTATATCCGATACCGAGACTAAACGAATTACCCTTCTTTGCTTCATAATCAACCGAATATGCAGCATTTTCTTGATAAACCGCTTCTGTCCAAGAGATTGATTCGTTTCCCTTCAACGAACCCATGTAATATCCGATTTTCAAAGATATTCGCGCGGGTTTTGTTGCGGGCGCATTTGCGGTTTGTCCTGAAGGCTTGTCTTGGCTGCTGGGCTTGATGGCGTCATCGGAGTACGCGAAAGTCGAAAGCAATAGAGCTGAAACAATGAATACTTGTGCCTTTTTCATGGTTATCTCTCTTCTTATTCTTAGTTGACTATCCATCCGATGGCTTCCATCGCGTTTATCGTTTGTGCGTATTCGGCGCTGCTACCCCCGTATAAATCATATGCCGATTGTATCAAGGCATTTGCCGCATTTACAAAACTCGCCGTCGGAGTCAAATAATAGGTCCAGGCTCTAAAGAAAATTTTTGTTGCCTTATCTATTCCGATGCCTGTTACGCTAAGCCCGGATACTCTGTTTGTTCCCCCCGCAGCAAGAAGATAATAGGCATGTCCATATAGCGTTGCTAAGAAGTGGACGCCCCCCCAATCGCCTTCTTCCGTATTTGGGAAAACGTAACATTGAGACAAATGGCATGGATGAAGATAGCTATCGCCGTAGAAAACGTCGCTTTTTGAATTCGGATCAGAAAGACTCCTCAAGTAATTACTTGCAGAGAAGGCAGAATATATATCTTCACCTACGACCCAATCCGATCTGTCGAACCCCTGTCCGGCACTCTGCCAATATGCTTCGACTGCCGTTCCCATGATGTCGGATAATGACTCGTCCAATGCACCGGGTTGGGCGTTTGCATCGCAATAGTACAGCAAGCCAGATGTATAGTGGGTGACTCCGTGAGAATACTCATGCGCGACAACATCCAGAGCAGCCGCCGTCTGCAAATTCATTGCACCTGGATCGTTAAAGTATATTGCACCCGCTTCGGAACTCCAATATGCACCGTCGTAACCGCCGCCGCTATGAACAACCGAGATTATATCTAAATTGGCATCGTCAATTCCGTGCCTTCCAAAAACGCTGTAGTAATAATCATATGACAGCCCTAAATATGCGTGCACATTAACAAGGGCGCCGTCATGAACCCAATCGTTGTCAGCGTCAGAGGCGACGTCGCTGGTCCTCCAATCGGCTGTATATTGATTGACAGGTCGCGCCTCACTTTCGTCTGCAAGCCAATATAAGCTGTTCAGATATGTCGTGGGCAGCTTAAACTGTTGGCCATGGATTCCTGTACCGACTCCGATAGTCAGGTCCTGAGTTTGGATATTTGAATACTCCCTAATTATCTCCCCGGTCTTCGCATCCAAGATCCCAGTCATACTATATTGATATCCATTGTTTGCGATTACTTGATAGGCGAGATGATAATCCTGGTCAGTTACCGGGTAGATAATCAGCTTCGAACTGTCACCCCGGTCAGTTACTGGGTACATAGGAAGTTTCGAACCGGCTGGCCTTTTTGGCTCTTCAGGTCTTGCTAGATGAATCCTATAAACCTGTATCGCCGAATTAGCGTCAAGGAAGGGCGTGGTA
>JAPLHL010000117.1 GCA_026389655.1 Chloroflexota bacterium | reverse complement strand
ACTGTATCATTGGGTACCTTCCAGCACGTCATCGCATTGGCCCTGTAACCGGCCTTGTAGTGATTTATCGATGCTCCATAGCGCCGGATCACTCCCCGCAGTAAAAGGGAGCGGCAATAACCCAGCAGATCATCAACACTTATGTCAAGCTTTTTCGCTATATTGCGGAAAGGGTTGCTGATTAAAGGCAGGTCCTCCTGTAATACATTGATGACCTTTCTTTCAGTTTCAGATAGCTCCACTCTTTCTGATAGGGCATGAATCTGTCCCGAGCCTTCTTCAATATGGTTATCTTCATCGGGACCAAAGTTAGTTCGCAACTTAAATACCCTGACCGCGGGCAAAGTGAAAGCAGCTTCAGCGCCAATACGGGAAGACAACTTTCGCATTTCAGTCTCGATGTTTATCGAAAGCGGCATGGACAGGGTAAACCAGATATTGAACTCATGGTCACGTTCATAAGCATGGCTCACACCGGGATGCCCGCTGAGCGTTTTTTCAGCCAGACCAATCTTGGCATTACTTACTTTCATTGCAATGAGGGTACTCTGATAATCGAGTTTTCTTGCATCCAGCACCGGGCTAATCTGACGGACAATGCCATTCGCCTTTAATACAGCAATACGGCGAATTACCTTATCGCCCGCTACGCCGAGTTTAGACCCCAGGTCGGAGTAGGGTTCCGCAGTTAATGGGAATCCGGTCTGCAACAATCCAAGCAGCTTATCATCAATACTGTTAGCAGCTATATTCGGCATCTAGCGTACCTTCTCACAATTATGCGGCTGGTGCAGACAATAAGGTTCAGCCTCAAGGAAATCTCCTGTTGTCTCAAATGCACGCGCACGGCAGCCGCCGCAAATTCTCTTGTACTCGCAATCCCCGCATTTTCCTTTAATATTTGATAGGTCCCTCATAGACTTAAAAAGTGGGGATTCGGCCCAGATTTCACTGAAAGGCTGGTTCCTCACATTTCCAGCTTCGATATCGAGATAGCCGCACCCCTGTACCACACCGGTATGAGAAACAAAGCAAAAGCCCGTGCCGGCAAGGCACCCGCGTGTGACCGCATGCACGGGATTGCCAGAGCTGGTTTTCGTCTTTCCTAAACCTGTCTCACCAGCCTGTTTTTGTCTTTGCTTCATCACACGCAAATAGTGAGGGGCATCCGTAGGCTTAAAGAATATCTTGTCACCAAGTTCCATTTGCCTGTCGTATATCCAGTTCAGCGTTTTTTCGTATTCTTCTGAAGAAAGCTCATCCGCTTCAAGTCCCTTCCCTCTTCCAGTCGGCACAAGGAAAAAGGGATGAAAAGCAACAGCCTCCAATTCCAATGCCAATTTCAAGAGTTGTTCTAAATAAGATATGTTTTGCCTGGTGAGAGTACAGTTGATCTGAAGTTCCAGGCCCGCCTTTTTAATAGCAGCAATACCTGCCATTGCCGCGGCATATGCTCCGTGCTGCCCCCTGAATTTATCCTGCAGCGCCGGTATTGGGAAATCCAGGCTGATAGCGATTCTCGATATCGGGATACTTTTAAGTTTGTTGGCTGTCTCATCATTAATCAGTGTTCCATTGCTCCCCATAACCACCCTCAACCCTTTTGATACTGCGTATTGTGCGATATCGAACACATCCGGCCTGGCCAGCGGCTCTCCCCCGGTAAGGATCAGTATCGGTTTTCCAACTTCCAGGATTCCGTCGATCACGTGATAACAATCGCTGGTAGACAGCTCATCCGGGCTGCGTCTATCAACCGCCGAAGCGCGGCAGTGAGCGCACTTCAAATTGCAGGCGCGGGTAATCTCCCATGCCACAAGGTTTAACCTTGAAGTGATTATTTGCTCAGCTCCGTGTGCCGTTACCATCTAAGACCCGATCTCCTCGTCTGTTAGATAACACGCCGGATCTTCAGCCCATAGATCGTCATATACAGCTTCAGCCCTTACGCGAAGATTGCCGTTGCAGAGACTTAGATATTTACATGAGCCGCATCGTCCCTTCAGTAATCCCTTGCGGTCACGCAGCTTCCGTAAAAGCGGCTCGGAAGTATCCGCCCAAATATCTCCGAATTTCCTGCTGTTAACATTACCTAGAGAGTAGTGCTGCCAGAACTGGTCGGGGTGGACATTACCCAACTCATCGATTGCTCCTATCCTGATACCGGAGTTATTACCGCCGTTCGTTTTTAGCAAATCAAGTATTGTTTGCGCTCTTTGGCGGTCCTCCTTATACATCTTCAAATATAGATATACGCCGTCCGCATGATTACCCACGGTCAGAATCTCTTTAGGCAAGCCGCGCTTATGCAAATCCCGGGTGCGCTCGCAGATTGTGTCAACCGCACGGCGTGCCTGGGCATGTGTTACATCAACTTCACGAAGGCTTTTTCCCCTTCCCGAATAGGCCAGATGATAGAAACATACCCTGTTTATGCCTTCCTCTTCCACCAATCGGAAAATAGCCGGAATTTCTTCATGATTATAACCGGTGATAGTTAAACGCAACGAGACCCTTATTCCGCGTGTCACGCAGTTCCTTATTCCCTGAAGAGCTTCCTTAAAGGCGCCTGCTTTTCCGCGGATCCTGTCGTTGCCTTCACCAATGCCGTCAAGGCTAATTCCGACCTCTGCAAAACCAATGTCCCGTAGAGTGTCTGCTATCTCCCCGGTTATTAGCGTACCGTTTGTAGAAAGCGCCACCCTTATTTTCTGTTCCACCGCATATCTTGCCAGATCAAACAGGTCTTTTCTGAGTAGTGGCTCACCGCCGGAGAACAATATTACAGGAACTCCGAAGTTGGATAGGTCCCCTATCAGCCTCATCCCTTGCGTTGTATCCATTTCTTCGGGCGCTACAGTACTGCCTGCGCTTGCATAGCAATGAATACATGACAGGTTGCACTGCCTGGTACAATTCCAGACCACCACCGGCCTCGGGACATCCGGATGAGTGGTATGAGTAACCAACATTTCAGGCGAAGTATGTCGGTAGCGTAAATTGTCCCCCGGACTAACCGTATCACACAGAAGGCGGGAAATGGATATCATGATTTCCGGTCCCCTGCGGTTTTACTTGTATACTGCTGGTGAGCAGCTATCATACAAACAAGTGCCTCATCGATAAATTGATTGGCCAGAGGTATTGCTTCCATAATGCTGCCTCTGACGGGTTCACGCTTGCTGATAATATGAATAGCCGCTTTCATAAAAGGATCGCGATGCGAAAGAAATGCAGCCACAGAATCTGTCAAAGGTACTCCCATCTCAGCCAGAGTGCTTCCGAAACCTGTCCCTATTTCCCTCGCCGCTGAAATCGTTTCCTGCCTGGTAGAAGGCTCCCCCACATATTTCACGACCAGATCCAACAGGCGCCGCCCCATATCCGCCAGGTGTTTGTAAAAGACAGGGTTGGGCTGGCGGAAGTTAGGATTATCTGCAAGAAACTTTCTGGCAATCTCACGATGCAATTTAGTGGTGTCTTCTATCTCCACAGCCAGGTCCTTGATACCCAATATCTTCCGGCTTGACCTTGTGAATTTTTTCAAGTCGGTCCTGGAATAGCGCCTGTGTCCCCCCGGAGTGATGAAAGCCTTTAATTTGCCCTCGTCCGTCCACTGCCGCAAAGTCGCTTCATTAACGCCCAGTAGATGGCTGGCTTCACTGATGCTGACTATTTCTTCCTGACCCTGGCTCGTGTTCTTATCTTTCATATATATAACCTGTATATAATGAATCGCCATAAATTATATATAAATCTATAGAATTCTCCAATTTCTTATAAATTATGGTTATATGGCTTGCAATATGAGATATGAATTAATGGAGAAAGCTTTTAGAGTAGGCGATCGAAGCCCTGATATGTATAAAAGGAGCTAGTAATTGCAGGAAGGCTTCGTGTAATGATAGATATCTCTGACGGCCCGCTCTAGCTAATTCTAATTCTGTAAACTGCTGCGCAAAAGCGGGCCATCAGGCAATATTGATTATTTTTCCATTACCAGTTCGACTCTCTCGACGCGGTCATAGTCTTTGTTGAAGAAGAAAGAGCCGATGAAGAAGATCACCGCTGCGGCAAATAAGAATGCTGGAAGTATCATGAAAGCCGCCTGGATTCCGTAGGCATCCGAAATTGTTCCTGTCACAATGGGGCCCAATGCAGTACCCAGCAGGTGCTGGATGATTATGGCTATAGCGAATGTAATCGCACGCAGTCCTGGGTGCACTATATCCTGCATAGCCGCCGATACGCCGGGAATGAAGGACGTTATTGAGATCCCGAGCAGCAGCAGGACTATATACTGTGCTGTGCCGCTGGTAAGATACATGGATATAAAAAGAAGCACAGCAGATACAATTGCTGAAATAGAGCAGAATAGCAGCCTGGCATTTTTCCTTTTCTTCAACCAGAGGTCTGCGAGGTAGCCGCCCAACGGGGCTCCAATTACAGCCAGTACCATCACTGCGCTTGCCATCAATCCCGCTTGAGCTGGGGCAACTCCTGAGACCCTTGCAAAGAAGGTCGGTAGGAACATCATCATAGATGCGGTAACGAAAACCATCATGGCAAAACCAAAATAAGTAAAATACAGGGTTGGCGTCCTCGCGATCTTGCCGGCAATCTCCGCAACACTCATCCTCGATTTGCCGGAATCATTTACTGCGCCAGCAGTACTACTTTTAAGTTCCACTGTTTTGTAATCTTTAATAAAGAAGAAAAGAATGGCCACGATGAAGCCGGGAATGGCTACAAGGCCGAAGGCGTGCCGCCAGCCCAGATATGTTGCAATCACTCCACCCAGAGCAATCCCAAGTGCGCTGCCAAGTGGAATAGATGCATTCCATATTCCCATCATGCGGGCACGTTTATCCTCGGGATACAGGCCCGATAAAATGGCAGTACCACCCGGAGCGTATCCGGCTTCGCCAACTCCAATTAAAGCCCTGGTAGAGAATAGTGCCTTGAAATTAGGCATTAATGCACAGGCAGCCGTAGCAAGGCTCCAAAAAATAGCCATCAATCCGACCGTTTTTCTGCGGCTCCATCTATCGACCAGAATCGATATAGGAAACGTGAAAACCAGTATAGCCCAGGAGACTGCCGACAGGAGCAGGGCCCCCTCTTGATCATTTATACCCCAATCCTTCTGGATAAAAGGAAGCAATGAAGATACTACCATTCTATCTGTATAATCGAAGAAATAGAGAAGGAAAAGGAGAATAAAGATATAATTACGCGCCCCGGTTGAAAGCTGGTATTGTGCTTTTGATGTATCTACCATGCAATTTTCCTCATTTAAAAGATTCAATTTGCCGTATCAACCAACCGACTTCCACAAAATTTGTATGAGCAAGTGGCCTTTTGCGAGAAGGTCGCTTGCTCAAGAACTTTATCCGAATCAAGGCCGCCCTTTATTAATACCAGTGCCTTCAGAAGTCAATCACTTCTTCTTAAGGTGCAATGCCTCTCTTGCTTCCTCAACGGTCGCAATTTCAAAGTCCAACTCACGCGCTATTCTAACAGCTTTTTCAACAAGCTCGGCGTTTGATTTTGCCAGTTCGCCATGTGAGATATAGATATTATCCTCCAGCCCCACGCGGACGCTGTCAGCTCCCAGTAGCATCGCCATGGTAATCATGGGGAACTCATCCTTGCCGATACCCAGCGCCTGCCACTTGGCATTGGGGAACATCTTCTTGCCTTCCTCAGAGATATACATTAACTGCTTTGCAGTGGCCGGTTGACCTCCCGAGACTCCCAGCGGGTAATCGATATGGAAGGTATCGTTCTTGTCGAACAGGCCCTCCTCGCAGAGCGCCATGGTATTGTAAAGGTGGCTGATATCCCAGATTTCAAGCTCCATACCCCAGCCCTTCTCCTTGATCCCTTTGATAACCTGCCTCTGGAAGGGGGGGCTGTTTCGGAATGTGGCAAATCCATATTTGCCGATAGACATGTCAAATGTGCCCATATTTACTGTAAGCATGTCGGGCTCGGGTTTGATATTGAGTAGATTCAGCATCTGGTCTTCTGAAGCATTGATTATTTGAAAGGTTTCAAGATTAACCCATGCGCCTATGCCGCCGCCGGCTTCGATTATGATCGGGCATTTCTCACGGATGCGGGCTACCACTTCGCCCCAGACTTTGATATCCGGTGTTGCCAGCATACTCTTCTTGTCCCTGGCATGGATATGACAGAGTGAAGCCCCTGCATTATATGAGCGTAATGCTTCTTCAGCGACCTCTTCAGGTGTTATCGGCAGGTATGGGGTCCTTTTGCCCAGGTTGGGAAGATTGGGCGTTTTTTCATGTAAAGTGTTGGAACCGAATGGTGCTACCTGGATGATCAGTTTTTTTGCCATTGAATATAGGCCCTCCTTTCAATTGTTTTACTATTTCAAATACTCAATAATGCGGTCAAATTCTTTCAGGTTTTCCGGACCTGGTGATTTCTTTCCTTCCTCGATTTGCTTGATGACCTTTGTCACCAGCTCATTGGCAGGCGTTTTCACGCCGACTTCTTTGCCCTTCCTCATGACATACCCGTTAACAAAATCCACTTCGGTCTTGCGGCCTTTCTCGATATCCTGCCACATAGAAGGTTTTGTGGCGCCGTGTTTAGAGAAAGCGAATTCCATGAGCTTGGCAGCATTCACAAAATCGGCCTTATTTCGCACCAGCACGATTGAAGGCGCTACTCCCATCAACTGCGCGAACTCAACGCCCGCAGCTTTGCCGACATCGTATGTTTCAGTAATGACAGTCAAAGCCACTTTAAGCGCAGTCTCATTGGCGATGACTCCGCCATAGGTGAGACCCGCCGTAGTCCCGACGCCTGTCAACGATGCGGTGATCAGCAGCTTGGTCCACCTGTCACCAATTATGTTATCTGAGACCTCCGTGGAAAAAGCCTTGGATAGCAGCGCCGCAGTCTCATCTACGATTTTGCTTTTCCCGGTCGGCCATTGACCTATGATAAAGCCCCCCTCAGTAGTCTGTATAAGCTCCCCGGGGCCTTTATTTGTTCCACCCCAGGTGATGCTGCAACCGATAGTCCTCTCGGCGCCGACGAGCCTGGCGATTGTCTCTTCATTTATGCCGTTTTGCATGGATACAACCGGAGATGCTTTGGACACGGAGGTCAATATGGAAGTAAGCGCTTTTTCAGTATGCAGACCTTTCACAGCTATAAGCACAATATCAGCCCATCCACGATAGCTATCGCCGGAAAACTCAGAAGGAAGCATTGCTTTTACCGGCACATTGAATTCCTGGAAACCGGTGACTTCCAACCCCTTATTCATCCTGTCGACATGTTCCCGGTCGGCATCTAGGACAATAACATGCTCCCCTTTTCGTGTCAACAGCCCTGCAGTTATCCCTCCAATTGCCCCACCACCTACTACTACAATGTTCTTGTATGGCATATATTCAGTTGCCTCCTCTCAGAGAACCATTTTTCTCTTAGTCTGGAGAATAATTCTATTTAAATAATTTAAAGGCAATCTCAAAAGCCGCCAGGCTTTTTTGTATATCTTTCTCAGTGACTACACCCGACATATAGATATGACCGGGCAGAACTACAGTCCCCGGATTGCCTAATAGCAACCCAAGCCGGATCATAAG
>JAPLHL010000299.1 GCA_026389655.1 Chloroflexota bacterium | reverse complement strand
ACTGACGGCAAACTCTGATGGGACTAATTTTAAGCTGACAAGTCCCATAGGGAATCTGAGAGGATTGGCAATAAAATAAGGCCTGATTATAAACTCCAGGATGAGCGTTCCCACACCGATCCCGACGATGGCGTAGAAAAGCGCCAGGAATATATATGACATAACAACGATCTGCTCTTTCATGCCAATGGCTTTCATGATGCCTATCTGCTTTTTCCTGCTGATCGTAGCGATAAAAATAACTATGAAAATAGTAACTCCTGTCACCATCAATCCGATAAAAAGGATTATTCGCTTGATGATGTCAAAACTGTCAGCAATACCCAGCACCAGTCCGATAAAATCTTTCCATTGCTTGATGTCCGGTAATTCAACGCCGGCCTGCCGCAGTTGATCTATGTAATATTGCTCCGTATACGACTCATCGGTCTTAATAAGGATCTCGGATGCACGATCGTGCAATCCGAGGACTGATTCCATCTCTTTATGTGTAACGAAGATGGACATGTCGGAAAGTGGAAAAACCGTTGTATAGATGCCCTTGATTGTATATTTGCGGACAACCCCGTTCTGGTAACTGATGGTTATCTCATCTCCGACCTTTGCCCCTTTAAGCGACTGCACTTCGAGAGTGGCGCCGAAACCGCCTGAGATTTCTCTACCCATTATCACCTGGTCGCGGTCGGATTCGTCGAGAAACTTGCCGGATACCATATACTTGGATATGTCCGATACTTGCATATCTTCAGTGGGGTTTATTGATGTAATCGGCCAGCTTATGGTCCTCACGTCCTTACCGGTTTTATCGGGATCGTAAGTAACAATTGACCCGACGAAATAACGTGCGCTGCTTGCAATAACACCGGGTATGGCGTCTATTTTGCGTTTTAAAGCAGTAACCTGCGTCAAATATTGCTCTTTGTTTCCCCACTGGTCCTTTCCAGGCTGAACGACCAGGTTTGAAACGTAGTTGGTTTTAGCCTGCTGATAGATGAGACTGACTGCGCCGCTCATTAAACCTGAGATCGTATTGATTTGCAGAAAGGCCAGGGCGGCCACTATAACTGTGAGTATTAGTGTGCCTTTGTTGCCGCGGGTAATATATTTATAAAACAGGAAAAGCGAAGCTTTTAAATCGTTCAACATATTACTAACTCATATCACTTCGCCGTTAATCCGTATATAAACAGTTTGCTCAGTTCTTCTGCTATCTCTTTGATACGTGTTTTTTTAAACGGACTGTCTCTCCGCTCCAACCTGTAAAGCAGCATATTGCCTATTATACTGGCGGCCATAGTGCGCGCTATTACCTTCGCGTCCACATCACGGAAGCTGCCGTTGTTGACCTGACTGATGATATATTTTTCTATCTTGCTTAGTAATGGGCTGATAACTTGTGTTAAGTATTGGCGTCGAAGTTTCTGATCACGCTGGATTTCGAAAATTAGAAACAAGATTTTCTGAACATTATCGAGTCCGAATGCCAGGCGTTCTTCCAACAGGGACTGAATTAATGCTTCGTTGCTGCGGCTTGGTATGTCACCAAGGATTTTGACCAGGTCCTCAGATATCAGGTTTTGGACTACAAGGGATATCAGTAAATCACGCTTATCCTTGTAATAATTGTAGATTGTGCCCACGCCGATGCCCGCCTCTTCTGCTATATCGGCTACGGTGGATTCCCCGAAACCCTTGGATGAGAATACCGAAAGTGCAGCATCCATTATCTGCATTTGCCTGGCCTTGGTTATTCGCTCTTTTCTCTTTTGACGAGTTGTCATTTTTATGTAATAAAAGAATGAATATTCATTCAATAATTATATTACCATTCTTCATGCTGAAATGTCAACGAAGTGAATAAATGCAATATTTGGGTCGGATAGTGGCAATCGCACAAAACAGGTAAATTTGATATGATATGTGCGCCCAAAATAGATCGCAGGATATGATGCCATGAGAATTTGCATACTGAGCTACCGCAGTTACCCCTACTCCGGGGGGCAGGGTATCTACATGCGCTATTTGAGCAAGGCGCTGAGGGATTTGGGACATGAAGTGGATTTGATGTCCGGCCCTCCATATCCTGTCGTGGATGACGGTGTAGGGTTGATCAAGCTGCCCAGTCTCGATCTTTATACACTCAATTCCTGGCAGCGCCTATTCATCGACCCGCGTAAGTTGAATACATATCCCAATTTCATCGAATGGGGAGGCACTGCCACGGGTTATTTTTCAGAGCCGCTTTCGTTTGGCATGCGTGCATATCAATACCTTTGTAAGGAAGATCATAAGAAATACGATGTCATACATGATAACCAGACGCTTTCCTATGGGATTGCCGACATTCAGAAGGCGGGTTACCCTGTGGTTGAAACGATACACCATCCTGTTACCATAGACCGTGATCTTGCAATAAGCTCGGCCAGGTCTTTGAAAGACAAGCTGGGATACCGGCGCTGGTTCTCTTTTACAGGGATGCAGATCAAGGTGGCGCAGCAACTTCCATTTATCATTACCGTTTCGGAAATGGCTAAGAAACATATCCACGAGGTATTCAAGATACCGGAAAATAATCTGAAAGTAATCTATAACGGAATTGATACGGATAAGTTCAGCCCTTCAAACGATGGCAAAAGACTGGATAATACGATATTGATGGTGATGAGCCGGGACACTGCTGTGAAAGGCCTGCGTTTCTTATTACAGGCACTGGCTGAGTTGCGGAAGAAACATGATGTGAAACTGGTGGTTGTAGGGCAAACGATGGGTGATGGCGTAACGGAGAAGTTAATGGGCAGGTTGGGTATTACAGATAGTGTAACTTATCGTGACCAGATTGAAACTGATGAACTGATCAGGCTTTATAGGACGGCAACACTGGTGGCCGTCCCTTCAACGTATGAAGGTTTTGGATTGCCTGCAGCAGAAGCTATGTCCTGCGGCACTCCGGTAGTATCAACCACTGCCGGCGCCTTACCTGAAGTCGTTGGCGATGCTGGTATACTGATACCGCCCGCGGATTCGGTTGCACTTACTGATGCGATAGCTCTCCTTTTAGAT
>JAPLHL010000359.1 GCA_026389655.1 Chloroflexota bacterium | reverse complement strand
GTCCCATTTCATTCCTGTTCTGCTGGTCAGCCACGCGATAAGCCAGGGTACGGACTGCTTCGATTGAAGAAGCAAAATCGGCGAGTCTGTTACGTATCAGTGCATCTTGTGATAGCGGTCTGCCATTTCTCTTATTAGCGTTACAGAAATTGACAATCTCTTCCAAAGCCTTGACAAGACCCATAACCATATCAATATTGGATCTTTCAAAGCCGGCAAGTACATTCACAACTGCCCAGCCTTCATTCTCCTGACCAATGATGTATTTGGCTGGCATATGAACATCGTCCAGATAGACTTCATTATAGACATGTGCTCCATCCATATACGGGATTCCTTTGACTGTGATTCCTTTGCTTTTCATATCACAAAGCATGAATGTTAAATTATGATGTTTTTTCCCGTTTGGATCGGATTTGTAAACGCCGAATGCCCAATCTGCAAAGTGAGCACCCGTATTCCATGTCTTCTGACCGTTTACAATAAATTCATCGCCTTTACGAACTGCCGTGGAAGTAAGCGCTGCGAGATCTGAGCCTGCATTGGGTTCACTCCATAGCTCACAGAACATTATTTCTGCGCTCGCTATCTTGGGCAAGAATTCCCTTTTGATCTCTTCACTGGCAGCAGCTAATAGCGTTGGTGCAAGCATGGCCACGCCAAAGATATCAGAGCCGGGTAACTCATAGTAACCGCGTGCTTCGGCAAGCATCACCTTGTCCATCATGGTCCCGTTGCCGCCATACTCTTTTGGCCACCCTAGCGCCAGCCAGCCTCTTTTAGCAAACTCCCTGGCGCACAGGCGATGGAAGTTCCAGCCTTCCTCATCATGGAACTGGCTTTCGAAACCTATGTAGCTCTTCGGTTTCTTCTTGTCCAACTCTTCGCAGACTTTATAGAATTCTTTTCTGCGCTCTAGTTGTTCTTCCGTCAGTCGAAAATCCATGGTACCTCCTTATAACTAAATTAAAATTTTAGTCTAACTTTATAAACCAAGTTAAGTTAAGAAGGCTCCACCTGCGTAATAAAGAGGTGGCATCACAGGTGCACACGCCAAAACCATACTATTATAATTCAACGCTTGCAATATTTAAAGTGCTGCGGTGGAGACTCTCGATAAATTTCAGAGTCTGGATATTTCCATGATTGTATACTTCAATATGCCTGATGGGGCATTTACTTCAAGAACGTCCCCGATTTGCTTATTGAAAAGCGCTTGACCCATAGGCGATACAATCGAGATCTTGCCTTGCTTAATATTTGCCTCTTTAGAACCTACCAGTGTGTAGTTGATCTTTTCTGCTGACGTTACATCGGAAATTGTTACGACATCACCGATAGTGATTCTTAGTACACGCTCTGAAGAAACTTCAACAACCTTTGCCCTTTTAATTGTGTTTTCTAAGTCACGTATCTGGCCTTCTATGTGTCCTTGCTTTTCACGTGCGGCTTCAAGCGGGGCGTTTTCCCGGAAATCCTTATCTGCTGCTGCTTTCGTTAATTCCTCGGCGATTTTGGGCCGCTCTTCTTTTAGCACTGACAACTTGTTCTTAAGCTCTTCATATCCCTGGCTTGTCAGGATTATCGTCTCTTCGGCTTTGCCGTGCGCTTTAGCAGGCGCTTTTATAGACAATTTCTTAACTCTAACATGGGCAGAAAGATTAGCGGCAGTAAAACCTTGCTTATGTGCGTAATTTAGGAACTGCTTGACTATGTTGAGATGTTCGATTGACTTGTTGGGAGAGGAGTTCAGTTGCTCGGAGTAGTTTGCAATTTCCTGGCTTGTGAGGGTGGCCATTTGCCTGGTTTCGCCATACCAGCGGACAAATTTGAATACATCTTGCTGGATTTCGGAAGACAATTCGGGTGATACTGTTGATAGATACAAACCAACCGCCTCACCCAAGATGATTTCTGAATTTGAAGATTGAGAACGTCGTTTTGAGGGCATCTTTTTGCTAAACCCAAAAATGTTAATACACCGTGCATATAATTGTCAATTATTTATTCCAGTTTATTTATTCCAGTTTACTGGTAGAGTAGCGATATTGTGTGCGGACCTTAGATGAGCTGTATTTTATCGCCCGGCGAAGGAGTAGCCGATCAATTTGTAAGCCAATTTAGCCGCTAAAAACGAACATGCAGCAGGCCCTTGATCAGGACAAAGCTCAACAATGTCAAACCCAATTATATTTCTCTTTTTCGATAGAGAACTTAATAAACTCAGTGCCTGATGCCACAAAATGCCCCCTGGTTCGGGGGTTCCAACGGCTGACATGATCGAAGGATCGAATACGTCCAGGTCAATTGAAACATAAACGTTCTCTGTCAAGGCTTCGATTATTTTTTCAACCGGCAGTGAAAGATCATTTGGCTGGTAGTAAAAAGGTCTCAATCCCTTGGATGCAGTATATTCCTTTTCTTCAATGCTAATGGCGCGGATGCCTACCTGCGTAATTGGGCACAGCTCTCCGACACGGCGCATAACACATGCGTGGCCGAACTTTGTTCCTAAATATTCATCCCTCAAATCTGTATGAGCATCAAGTTGCAAAACGGAACAATTGGAATATTTTTCTACATGAGCACGTATTGCCCCAAGACTTATAGAGTGCTCGCCGCCAAGCATAACAACGAATTTTGAGTTTTGCAGTAACGATGATGTGGCCTGATATACTCGTTGGGCCATTGTTTCGGGACTGTTGTAGGCAGGTATAAGCTCCGGCAGTGTATGGATGCCCATGCTGTAGGATTCCCTTTCGAGCTCAATGTCATACCATTCCAGATAATATGACGCTTCTATGATTGACTTGGGGCCATTTCGTGAACCGCTATGCCACTCGGTAGTACTATCATACGGAACCGGAAGTACAGCAACTTTAGCAAATTCAAAATTCGAAAATGGCGCCGATAGGCCGGCGAAATTTTTAGGTTGAGAATACAAACCTTGGTGGCCACTCATATAGAGTTCAGCTCTAACGGCTCCCGACATTCATGAAGCTCGGCAGGCTCCCATTCCCTGCGCACAAGGCAGCTGCGCATCTTCACAAGCTCGAATTTATCTCTCATGTCCGCCATGATTCGCTCAGCATCAAAGTCCTTACACGAAAAGACATCAATATTAATAAATTTACGTTCGACGAAGGTATGCAAGCTGATGTGACTTTCAGCGATAAATACTAGGCCGGATACTCCCCAATCTTCAGGCTTGGAACCTGAGTACCTGAAAACAATTGGATCGGATATTTTTGTCATGCCTATTTTGGCAGGATATATGTTTAATAGGTCATGAATGAAAATTTCGTCCTGTAATATGTGTTTATTTTTACCGAATCCATCTATTATCAGGTGCATTTTATCTCCTATTGCATGATTTTTCTTAATTCAAATAAGGCTGCCACTGCTGCCCTCTGCTTAATTTGCAGTCGCGTGCCGGGATATATTCTTTTTAAAGCATGGCAATGCTTGCCATCATCAATACCGATTATTATGGTACCCATTTTATATTCGGGTTCGCCGGTCTCCATTATACCTATTAACCCTACTCCTACCGAGGTCCCATATTGTCTGCGTACCACTGAAGCCATTTCTTTGGCGGCTTCAGTACTCACCGGGCCGTACTGCGAAATTACATTTTCGTCAATGCCGAATTCCTTTCCCAGTTCGCTGCGGCTTAACACTATACCACATTTATAAAATGTTAAGCTATCGGAAAAATTGGTAATGTTATTCGCTAATATTCCTCCCGTACCAACTTCCATAGTAGAGAGGCTCAACTTTTTATTCTTAAACAGGTTTGCCACCATTCCTTCGAGCGTATCAGTATCCGTGCCCCAGACATACTCACCGACCAGCTTTCGAAGTTCGGCGACCGTGTTTTCAACAAGCATTTTTGCATCTGTGGCGGAGCCTGCCTTAGCGGCGACGCGCAAATGTATGCCATCGGGTTTGGCGTAAATACCAACCGTCGGATTTTTCGCCAGCAGGAAATCCCTGGTTATTTCTCCGAGCTTGGCCTCGCTCAGCCCGAATGTTTTCAAAGTGCTGGAATATATGATAGCATCGCAGAATTTTTCCTGGATTTTAGGCGCCACCACATTCGTCCACATCTGTTGCATTTCACCTGGCGGGCCAGGCATAGCGATAATAAATTTTCCATTTTTCTCTACCCACCATCCGGGCGCTGTGCCCCTGGGGTTGGGTATTACCTCACAGGATGGAATGATGGACGCCTGTTTAATATTACTCTCAGGCATATCCATATTAAAATGCCTGAATAGTTCTTTGAATTGCGCTACAAGAGACTGGTCTATGGAAATAGGTTCGCCGAAGAAATCAGCGATAGCTTCACGAGTGATATCGTCCTCAGTGGGACCCAGGCCGCCGGTGGTAATTATGATATCGGATCTTTGCCATGAACGGTTTAGTGTTTCTATGAGGCGCTGTCTGTTATCGCCTACCGTGGAGATGAAATGCAGATCTAATCCCAGCAATGGTAACTGGCTGGCCAGATAAGCGGCGTTTAAGTCCGTTATCTCGCCAAGTAAGAGTTCAGTGCCGATTGAAATTACTTCTGCCTTCATCTAATGACATGATATCACTGTTAACATTTAGTGGCCGTAATGCCTAAATACTTTTTAACTAAATCCATTGCGCAATAATCACCGCACATGCTGCATGCAGGGCCTTTAACAGCGTATTTTGCATGGACATCCCTGACTTTCTGGGGATCTAAAGACAGGGCTGCCTGTGTTTCCCAATCCAGGTCTTTTCTTGCCACAGACATCCTTCTGTCCCAAGCGGCAGCCTTACCCTGGCTCCTGATGATATCGGCCGCGTGAGCTGCAATACGCGAGGCAATCACCCCATTCTTAACGTCGGCGGAGTCAGGTAGGGCGAGATGTTCAGCCGGAGTGACGTAACATAAGAAGTCAGCGCCGTATGCGCCTGCGATGGCCCCTCCGATAGCGCTTGTGATATGATCGTAGCCGGCTCCAATATCGGTGACGAGCGGCCCGAGTACATAGAATGGGGCTTCCTTGCACAGGCTTTTCTGAAGCTGTATATTCATACCGATGTGATTAAGCGGCAAATGTCCCGGGCCTTCAACCATGACCTGTACGCCAGCTTCCCAGGCCCTTTCTACCAGGTGACCCAGAGTAATCAACTCCTGGATCTGGGGTCTATCTGTTGCGTCAGCCAGGCTTCCCGGCCTCATGCCGTCCCCTAAACTCAAAGTGACATCGTATCTGATTGCGATATCCAGCAGACGGTCAAAGTGCTCATAAAGCGGGTTCTCTTTATCGTGATATATCATCCAGCCAAGCAGGAATGCGCCGCCGCGGGAGACTACGTCTGTTACTCTGCGCTGGCTCTTTAATGCTTCGATCGCAGCCTGTGTGACACCACAATGTACGGTGATGAAATCCACGCCTTCTTCTGCCTGCTCTTCGATAGCTTTAAAAATATCATCCGCTGTGGCTTCGATAATAGGGCCATATTTTTCCCCGGCTTCCACCATGGCCTGGTAAATCGGGACCGTGCCGATAGGGACCGGGCTCTCCTTCAAAATGGAGCGCCGTACTTTCCTGATGTCCCCGCCCGTGCTTAAATCCATTACTGTATCAGCGCCATACTCAACGGAAACATGCAGCTTATCCAGTTCAGCAGCCAGTGTGCTGGCATCTGAAGATGTGCCTATATTAGCGTTCACCTTGATAAGCAGGCCCTTGCCTATGCCGCAGACTTTGGGAACGGGATGATTAATGTTAGCCGGGATAGCGATCTTACCCGTGGCAACGTTTTCACATATATAACTCTCATCCACCTGCTCGGTTTGATGGATGTGCTTCATCTGCGGTGTTATGATGCCTTTGCGGGCAAATTCCATCTGTGTCATATCGCTATAAACTCAATAATTAATATACACTACCCAACGTATTTACGCCTGTTGACAAGGGCTATGATTCCAAAAATAACGATGGCGATAATAAGTACTATGATAGTGATGGCAATAGTCATTATCAGGCCTGAAGCAGGGATAAACTCAAAGCTCCAGTTATTGGACCAGGGGCTTATGCCGCCAGTCTCATTCGCAGCTTTAACTCTCCAATAATATACGCCGGCCGTCGGTAAATTCGATTGGACCAGGTTATATGAATTTATCTGAATCCCCTCTTTGGTATATATAATATTGGAGAAATCCTGCGTTTTTGAAATTTGCAGGGTATATTTTAGGGCCGATTGGTCTCCTTTAACTTCCCAGTTCATGGCTGTTAATGTAATATCGTTAATTTTCTGAGTACTGCTGGACGAATCGAATAATCCGCCGATATATTTGAAGACATTTGCAATGGCATCAAATACCGAACTCGAGGTCTGGATTTTAGCTCCGGGTCCGGGGAATAGAAGTTGTGGCGCTGCAGGAGCCACGGATATAGATGTATAGCTGGCTTGAGCGAGTGCCCCCTTACTTCCTGAAGCAGTTACCTGGTGTTCTTTGATGGGGCCTATTGGTGCTTGGACTAAGGCGCTGAAGTTTCCCAGGGTGTCAGTAGTAGCTGAAACACCCGTATTAGACTTGTC
>JAPLHL010000012.1 GCA_026389655.1 Chloroflexota bacterium | reverse complement strand
CGTCTATGAGTAGCGCGGATCGAAGTGGAACTGAGCCTGATGATTTCGCGACAACTTTTAAGACAGATTTCACGTGCAGCGTCCTTTTCTGCCAGGCGGTTGCGTATTCGATCAGCTATTTTATCCAGTTTATTAGAGCTTTTCTTTGTCGTACTCATATTATTTCTCCCTGCTTTGGGTATCCGGTTTCTCATGAAGTGACAATTGTTCAATCAGTGTTTTCTCTATTGAATAGACTGCGTATCTCGATTCTTTCAACTTGGCCGTAGATAGCATGGATTTAAACTCGGGCAATTTCGCCAACTCCTCCAATACCCTGAGGCCTTCTTCCACCCTTTTAGAATTAGCCCTGACCACAGACGTTAAATTTTGGTGATCAATCGTCAGGTCGACTTTGGCTCCTATGTCACCTTCCACGTCCCTGTTTTTCAGTAAATTAAGACTGAGTGCTCCCACCGATTTGCTGAGTTCATGACGGATCGATTTGAGTTGCTGACTGGAATTTATGTCTTCGATTATAAACCTGGATATATCCTCGAGCACGCGCAACCCCTCGCTGATGCGGTTTATATTGGCGTCAATGGTACGCAGAATCCGACGATGCATTATTAAGGTCCTTGAGTGAATCAGGCAAATCGCCCTCCCTCGCCGCAGTGATGCTTTGCTGAATTTCTGACGGCATCTCGATATTCATGTCTTTAAACTTTTTTTCAAGATGCCGTCCTATATTTCTGGGGTCCTTGTAATACTCATTGGATTGGGAAAGGCCGGGTTCTCCGCTCTCTTCATATATTGTGCTGAGTGATTTATGTACGGCAAAGCTGGAAAAGACACGTACCAACCCGGATTTTCCGCAAATCGGGCATCCGGGGTTGGGGTCAAATTGCGAAATGCGCATGAAGATGCTGACTTTACGTTTGCAGTTATGGCAGTTATATTCATAGATAGGCATGATAGACCCCTGTGGTTACAATGAGTCAGAAGGGGACTGGTTGGTTGTGGATGGTGGAGTGGTCATTTCACCTCTCTCCATCCGTTCCATAGTTTCCTGGTATTCAGGGGCAACAGCTTCTCCTCCACTCATCTGCTTGTTCCATTGCGCCAGCGCCATGGGATCATTGTTCATAAGTCCCCGCGTTAGCTGCCCGTCTGAAAGAATGTTATCATATACATCTTTATATGATTTTTGAACCATAAAGGTAGAAAATAGACGTTTTAATGAATCCTGATGGCACTTTGGACAAGAGGGGCAGGCATTTTCAAACTTCGGCAGAAATATTTCCAGCCGGGTTTTGCAGTTATTACACCAGTACTCGTATAAAGGCATCTTGGATTTCCTCGATTTCATGATTGTAACATATGTCGTTAAACTTGTTAAAAGAGGATCTGTATTTATTTCTGGTTACGTTGACTTGAATACCGTTACTTTTATACAATGCTTCGAGGTGATTGATCTGTGAATAGCAATGATATCCGCAATGCCTATTTAAATTTTTTCGTAGAGAAAAAACATAAAGTCATTCCCAGTTCATCACTGATTCCCCATGGTGATCCGACGTTACTATTGACAACGGCCGGCATGGTACAGGTGAAGCCGTATTTCCTGGGGATTGCCGTTCCTCCTAATCCCCGGCTGGCCTCTTGCCAGAAATGTTTCAGGACCACTGATATAGATTCCGTGGGAGATAACAAGCATTTAACATTCTTTGAAATGTTGGGCAATTTCAGCGTGGGTGACTATTTTAAGAAAGAAGCTATTGAATGGGCATGGGAATTTGTCATAGAGAGAATGCATCTCCCTCCTGAAAAGCTATGGGTTACAATTTATCTTGATGACGATGAAGCATTCAATATCTGGAAGGGAATAGGCTTTCCTGAGGCAAGAATTGTCAGGCTCGGGGATAAAGACAACTTCTGGGGCCCGGCCGGAGATAGCGGTCCATGCGGCCCGTGCAGCGAAATACATTACGATTTCGGCGAGAAATACGGATGTGGTAAATCTGACTGTGGCCCTGATTGTAGTTGCGGGCGCTTTTCCGAGATATGGAACCTGGTATTTACGGAGTACAATCAGGCAAAGGATGGATCGAGGACCCGCCTGCCAAAACCCAATATAGATACTGGAATGGGATTGGAAAGGATTGTTGCTGCGGCGATGGGAAATCCCACTGTATACGATACTGACCTGTTCAGTCCGCTAATACAAAAGATATGCCGCATTGCCTCCGTGTCGCAGGGTAAAGACGAATCTGTAGACAGGTCAATCAAGGTAATTGCAGAACATAGCAGGGGGATTTCATTTTTACTTGCCGATGGGTTAATGCCTTCAAACGAAGGGAGGGGTTATGTA
>JAPLHL010000545.1 GCA_026389655.1 Chloroflexota bacterium | reverse complement strand
AGCCGGTATATCCTATTTTAAGTGTAATTCAACAAAGGCCCGGAAGGTACAATGTCAATGACCCATCAGGTCCATATTGACCTAAGTCCCTGGTTCTATTACAGTCGCATTACCTACAACCCGGTGGCACAAACTGGTTCACATAAACAACTTAATATCAGCTTTAACATAGACCCCTGGTCTTATATCGTCGCAGTATCATCGGAAGGAGTAGTAACATGAAGTCTGGTCACCAGTTCAAATCCGCCTTTACAGAACCAGGGATTTCTATTTTTTCTCCATTGAGTTAGTTTGACACTCTCTCCTGGCAAAGTTATATTGTGATTACCCGAATTGACCCATAAAATTGAGGTAAGCGGGCTGATGGCAAATCTCACAGTTGCTTTATCAGCATGGGGGTGCCAGATGGTCAATATCGAAAAAGAGGCCGGTGTTATTGTGAGGTGATAGAGGTGATAAATGTTTAAAGGAGATAGAAAATGAAAAAATTAATGCTATTAGCTATGGCGCTTTTGATAAGTTTTACTCTTGCAGCATGCGGAAGCCCTTGCGCTACCCCTGCTCCTCTAAGCACCGGCAACCTCAACCTGATCTTCGTGGTAAGCGAGGATCTGGCTTACCACGCTTCCGGGGACATCGATCCCAAGACGGCAAATCTCACCAGCCAGGGCTTACAGAGGTCGCTCCTCATGGCGACGTTTCTGAAACAGCAGGTGCTGGGGACGAAGAATGTAACCGGCATCTACGCGCTCGAACCGATGACCCATTTGCAAACCGCAAACAATTACCCCGATATGGCGGCACTTGTGACCATTCAGCAATTCGCCCTCCTCAACCAGGTCACCCAGTCCAGTGGCGCGACGGGCGGGACCACATGTACGGCCAACAGCTATCCGGTCAATGCATCGTATGCGCCAGGATCCGTGCCCGGCGGAGTTGCTGCACCACTGCTTCCCGCCAAGGGTTGCCAGGGCCTCGATTTCAAGGACCAGGGAGGCTGCAACGAAACCCTGCTGGCCGGTATCATCAAGGCTAACGTCCCGGGCTTTTATGTCTTCTCGGCGCCCTGGGAGACTGTCAGCGGCCTGCTGGCAAATATCAACAAGCTCCAGGGCTATAACCTGGCCCTTCCTTCGAGCTACAGGGGGCCCAACTATATTTATGTGATCACTATCACGCCATCGGGGAGCGCCAGCCTGGTTACATTCGACAGTAAGCTGAACCCACCATCCACCTACCCTGCACTGCCCCCGCCGGGGTTGACCAGCACTGCATGCACGGCGACACCCTTCAGCATCACAGTGACCGGCGGCAGCGGCGGCGCCGTAATTCCGGCGGGTACCAACACCAACGAAACAATTTACATGATCAGGCACGCCGAAGCGCATCCGGGCTATTTTGACGACGGCAACTTTGTCGGTGCCGGGCAATGGCGCGCGCTGGGTCTGCCAAATGCACTGCACGGCAAGATCAACCCCGACCAGGTTTATTCGATTGACCCTTCCCAGGTTCTTCAGGGCACCGTGAGCGCCTCGGGTGAATCTAACTGGTCGTATGTCAGGCCTTCATTGACCGTCGCACCATACGCCATCGCCAATAACTTGCCCTATAACCTGGCCGCCAGCTTCGAGATCTTCGCTGAGAATGCGCCCCAGCCGGCTACTCAAGCCAGTGCCTTTTTCTTCACCGGCGGCAAATTCTCCAATCAGAAGGTACTGCTGGCGTGGGAACACGGGCACATCCCACCGACAGTAAATGCGCTGCTCTCCAGCTATTTTCCGAACGGCGGCGGCCCAACGGCGCCCGCCTGGGCGGCGGAAAATGATTATGACACCATCTGGACGGTGACGCTGGACGCCAAGGGCAACGTGACGGTGGACAACTCAAAGTGCGAAGGCATCCTGTCCACTGCGCTGCCGGCCACGTGTCCTCAATACTGACCGGTCAATTGGAGTTGATAGTCAAAAGGCCCGACGAGCAATATTGCTCGTCGGGCCTTTTTCAGCAAAAATAATTACTGCTTAAGGGAATAGCGTCTGCATTTTCGCCTTCATATCAGGGCTCAACTGCTTGAAAAGCTTGGCATCATACGAACCATTAAGCATTGGGACTTAGATTGTTTCCGGCTACCTGTTGGGCTGCGCAAATTCAGGCGGTGAAATCCGAATTGACCGGCAGCTTTAGCCGCATAGCTATGCAAACGCAATTGACCTTTCCCCTCGAAACCACAACACCTTGTTTTAAAGTCCTTTGAGAACCAAATATCCCCCATTGATATTATGCCGTCGCAAACTATTTCCGTTCGTCTAAACGCCGGTTTATTTTTTCAACTTTTTCGTTTAGAAGCTCCAGATGTTGCAGAATAGTTTCAATCTCTCTTTCTGCCCTGGTGTCTATTTCATAGTCCGCATCGGCCCTTCTCTCGGCATGGCGGCCCTGGAGATTTTGGCCTATCATTATTAACGGCATAAGGAGAATCTGGATCATATTAGAGATAAAAAGCCATAAGACAAAAGCAGGCAAAGGGTCAAATCTCAATTCAACAGGCGCTAATGCATTCCATGAAAGCCAAAAAATAGTCCATGCAAAAATAATGAAGAAAAATCCCATTGTGCCGATGCGCTCGGTGATCCAAAGTGCAATCCGATCAAGAAAAGTCAGGCTTTTTCTGTGTTCAACGTTTATGTTAGGAATTTGTTTACGTAACTTCTTAAGCTCATCAAGCGTCATGGGTGATTTTTGTTTCTCCATAGACTATAGTCTAGTATAATCCGGAAGATTTGAAAATTACTGCCAGTGTCCCAAAAGAATTTTCGATGAAATTTGTTGAGAAATATGCCCGGATGTTCGCATTGTGCTATCCTCCAATAGAAAGCACAAACTGAAACCGGGAGGCAATTATGGCAGGATCCGATAAACCACAACAGGTCAGCCGGCGGCTATGGCCGCTGCTTACTATTTGCTCAATATTCTTTTTATTTATGATTGTTGCAGGCACCTCATTATCCTGCGTGAATAGTCCATCCGCGTCTCAAGCCGCAGTGGAAGATTTGAAGCTGCCTGCGCATGGTGATACAGCTCTGCTCACGAATGTCATAACTCCTGCTGATGAAGGACGTGAACATATATGGCCGGACCACCCGGTCGAATATAAAACAATGCCGCCAACGTCGGGGCCGCATTTCCCGGACCCTACGGAGCCGGGGTTCTATACTACACGGCCTGAATTCGGGTACCTGGTGCACAGCCTGGAGCATGGCTCAGCCGTCATCTACTATGATCCAGCTAAACTTTCACCCGAAGTAGAGAAGAGTTTAAGAGCATTTATCAAGGCAAACAATTATCCCGAAGTGGGGATTGTAGCAGTTCCAGACGCGGATTTTAAATATCCTTTTATACTTACCGCCTGGGACAAGATGCTTAAACTTGATAAGTACGACCCCCAGATCATAAGAGCTTTCCTGGCGGAGTACCTGGGACGAGGGCCTGAGAACCCGATTCGTTGAACAGCTTGTACAGCGTCAGAACAAGGGATTCCTATTTAGTCTGCATAGAAATGTGCGGTTTTTCCACTACAGCAAGCGTACAATCCAGGCAAATTCTGAGAATAATCAAGGCTTGAACTGCGACTCAGCGCGCCGTTTAATGGCACTCAGCCAGACACCCCTGATGAGTCCGCTGAACGGGCGGAGGATGCGCCAGTAGGGAGTGAAATTTTTTCGTACCTGCTCACTCAGCGCAGGTTAATGTTAATAGATGCCCCAAGTTAAACGTGCCTTTATATCTCACAGAGTACTGATGGCGCCTGCAACCATAATGCTGGGACCGGCGTGGACACCGATGGTGGGACCCACCGTGGTCCGGATTATCTTTGCATTGGGGATAGCAGAGCTTATACGTTTGACCAGGCCTTCAAGCTCCTCCGGTGTAGTAGCATCCTCCACTACCACTTCATCCGGACTACCGGTCTTTTTCATCAGGTCAACAAGTATATCTACAGCCTTGGCACGGCCGCGGGCCTGCGTAACCGGGTGGATCAAACCGTCCTTAAGCGTCAATACAGGGTTCAGCTTAAGCATTCCACCCAGCAGGGCCTTGGCGGCGCCGATGCGGCCGCCTTTCCTCAGGTACTCAAGCGTGTCAAAAATCATGTAGACGCGGATTTTCGGGATGATATCCTTAACCATCTTAGTGATCTCCGTCATCTTCATACCTTTCTCAGCCGCCCTGGCAGCGTGAAGCGTGGGCAGCAACAGCCCCGCGCAGGTCCACTTGCTGTCAATGACCTCAATTTTAAGTTTGCCATCCACCATTTGCTTGGCCTGCATGGCGCTCTCATAAGTGCCGCTGATACCGGCGGATATAGTCAGCACCATGATTTCATCTGTCTCCTTTGCCAACTTCTGGTATGCCTCGGCAAATAATCCTGGGGCAGGCTGGGACGTAGTAGGATGAACCTTGCCTTCCACAAGCATCTTGTAGAACTGTGGCGGCGTAAGGTTTACGCCATCCTGGTAGCTATCGGTGCCGAATAACACATTAAGCGGCACAGTTGTTATATCGTACTGTTTTCTTATTGCCTCGGGAATATCTCCAGTGCTGTCGCAGATAATCTTCATCATGCCTTATCTACCTCCGTACATATATAAATCCATTTTATAGTATAGGCCAAAAGTAAACCTGATTGAAATCCGTAAGAGTACCTAATATTACCGGGGGATAGTTTGAAAATTAAATTCGACATGATCGGGGCAGATCATCTGCGCCACACAATACAACAACAGATGCCGGTTTCAACCCGTATTAATACTTCGAGCCGCCGATATCCTCCCCCCTTCCCGTTACCATGAATACAACACGCTCGCAGATATTGGTTGCCCGGTCTGCAGCCCGTTCCAGGTTATGGGCAACCCAAATGAGGCGTGTTGCCCGGTTAATTGTTTTTGAATCCATCATCATGAAGGTAAGCAGCTCACGAAAGACCTGGTCAAAAAGACCGTCTACAATATTATCCATACTGACAACTTGCCTGGCTGATTCCACATCACGTGAAATGAAAGCCTGGACACTTTTGTTAACCATATCGATAGTTATTTCTGCCATCCTCGGTATATCAATCAGCGGTTTCAGGGGAGGCTCATCACCGATCATAACAACTATTTTCGCAATCCCGTCAGCATAATCGCCAATCCGCTCAAGTTCAATAATAAGATTAAGCACAGCTACAACAATTTGAAAATCACCGGTAGCGAGATGTTGAGCTGCATTAAGTTCGATACACTTGTTTTCAATAGTATATCTTTGCTTATTAATCCCGGCATCATCAGCCATTACCTGGTGCGCCAATCTCAAATCCCGTTTTTTTAATGCATCAACGGACTGGTCTATTGCCTTCGTTACATCGCCGGCCATAGTGACCACATTATCCTGGATTTCCTGTAATTGATTGTTAAAGGCGGTATTCATTTAAATTCCTCCTGCCGGCTTAACCGGATTTAACTTAATACAGTTGCAACGTTTTGAGTTTAATATTCATAGTTTCATGCATATTTTATGGAGATACCCTCCAACACATTGGCCACATCCTCACACTTATCGAGAGCGGCCTCCATATACCCGTAAATCTCACGCAACTTAATAATATTGGCCATGTCGCAGCAGTTATCAAAAAGCTCACCCATCGCTGAGCGGTATAGCCTATCCCCCATATTTTCGAGGCGGTTAATCTTAATACACCGCCTATTTATTTTTTCCCGGTCAATGCGAACATGTATTTCGGACAAGGACTTCTCGACTTCCGTTGCCGCCTGCACGATTATATCTGACAACTGCCTGGCCGTATCAGTAGGTTTTTCTATGTTATAGATAAGCATAGTTTCAGCTGCCGCATGGATGGAATCGGTTATATCGTCCAGCGATTGAGATATAACTATAATATCTTCCCGGTCGAACGGGGTATTGAAAACACTGTTTAAT
>JAPLHL010000405.1 GCA_026389655.1 Chloroflexota bacterium | reverse complement strand
CCAGGCGTCGCTGGTGTCTGCCGCCTTCAAACTCGGTGGAAATGAAATTGCTGACTGTTTGCAACGCATCTTCGGCGCTAATGAAATCGGACCCCATGCACAGCACGTTGGCGTCGTTATGGCGGCGTGAGCGTATCGCAAGCTCAGGCCCGCAGCATAGTGCTGCGCGGATCCCCGTATGCTTGTTGGCAGTTATGCACATGCCGATGCCTGTGCTGCATATCAGGACTCCATAATCCGATTGGCCTGACGCTACCGATTCGGCTACGGCTGAAGCATAATCCGGGTAGTCAGCCGAATCAGTGCTGTAACAGCCCAGGTCCCGGACAGTGTGCCCGTTGACCTTAAGATAATCCATGACCTTATCTTTGAGCTCCAGTCCGCGATGATCGCTGCCGAGGGCTAGTCGCATGATTAGCTTCCCCCTTTATCACGATATTCTGCCATGATCTCATTTTCTCCTATTGTCCCCCGCCGCATGATGATCGGCGGATTCACGGTCACATCCACGATCGTCGATTCAGTCCCGCCTGTGCATCGGCCCGCATCAATAATATAGTCCACGTGGTCTCCCAATTGGCTTCTCACTTCGTCGGCTGTCAGTGTAATCTTGCCGGTATGCAGGTTTGCGCTCGTGCCCGTTATTGGCCTGCCTGACTCTCTGATCAACAACCGGGCAACCGGGTGGTCAGGTATGCGGATACCTATGTTAGCGCTGCCGGCAAGTGCCAGGCTGTGGAGCTTCGGCGCTTTATTAAAGATGATCGTAAGTCCGCCTGGCCAGAACTTCTTCATCAAAGCCTTTGAAAAGGCCGTTTGCCCGGATACCAGTTCCGCCAGTTGTTGGGCATTATCTATCAGTACGGGAAGCGGCATGCTCATCGGTCGGTTCTTCGCGGTGAACACCTTCTCGACCGCCGTATCATTATAAATATCTGCCCCCAACCCGTAGATTGTATCTGTCGGGTACGCCACGATGCCGCCGTCACGCAGGACTGCAACCGCTTGCTTGACTTGCTCGGTCAGGGATGAGGAGATCGTTTTAGCCATAGGTATTCTTTCAATTAACGGACAGTCAATAATAAATTGTACTCCAAATCCTTCATAGTTTAAATATGAACTGGATTAGAAGAACCCGTTTCCGCTGTGATATACTTTTCCAAATGAGTGAAGCTAAAGAGAAATCCAGGAGCCACCGGGTAGTAACCAGCGACGACGTAGAAGTTTCTACTTACCTTGAAATAGCCAAGGAAATACAGGGTGAGCAGGTGGCCCCCAAGCCGGGGGAATTGCCGCAAGGTACTAAAGAAGCTATAGCGATCATTGATTTCGGCTCGCAATACAGCCACTTGATCGCCCGCAGGGTCAGGGAATGCAATGTATACTGCGAGCTATTTCACTGGGAAACCCCTCTCTCCAAAATAATGGCCATTCATCCTCGCGGCTTCATCCTGTCCGGCGGGCCGGCCAGTGTCTACGAAAAAGGCGCACCTCTAGCACCGATAGGGATTTATGAAAGCCATCTCCCTGTTCTCGGCATTTGCTACGGCATGCAGGCCATATCACACCAGTTGGGTGGGGCGGTTGCGCCGGGGGCCAAGCGCGAATACGGACAGGCTGTCTTACACGTAAGTGAAGAAGACTCACCGCTTTTTTACGGGCTGGAAGACTCACTCACCGTCTGGATGAGCCATGGGGACAATGTATTAGACATGCCTCCCGGTTTCAGATCATCGGCTTATACTGAAAATTCTCCCAATGCGGTTATAACGGACGGGGCTAAAATCTTTGGGCTCCAGTTCCATCCGGAAGTAGTTCATACCCCCCAGGGAATGGCTATAATCAAAAACTATCTGCACAGGGTATGCGGCTGCCACGGCACCTGGACTCCGGGCAGCTTCATTCATGAGAGTATTGAAGCTATCAAACAACAGGTCGGGGATGGCCGTGTAATATGTGCGCTATCAGGCGGGGTCGATTCGGCAGTTGCGGCCAAGCTCGTGCATGCTGCCATCGGCGACCAGCTTACCTGTATTTTCGTCAACAACGGCCTGCTCAGGAGGGAAGAACCTGAGAGGGCTTTGAGCACCTTCCGCAAGAACCTCAAAATGAACGTGGTTTATGTAGATGCCACCGATCTTTTCCTCGACCAGCTAAAAGGCGTTATCGACCCTGAAAAGAAACGCAAGAGCATAGGACAGGAGTTCATCAAAGTATTTGAAAGCGAAGCCACCAAGCTGGGGAAAGTCGACTTTCTGGCGCAGGGTACGCTCTACCCGGATGTTATCGAAAGCGCCACGCCGGAATCCAAGGCCGCCAATAAGATAAAGACACACCACAATGTCGGTGGGTTGCCGGCCAAGATGGCGCTTCATCTGATCGAGCCCCTGCGCTACCTCTTCAAGGATGAGGTCAGGGAAGTGGGTCTGCAGTTGGGTTTGCCGGAAGATATGGTCTGGCGTCAACCGTTCCCGGGACCTGGACTGGCTATCCGCATCATAGGAGAAGTTACCAGGGAAAAACTGGAAATATTGCGTGGGGCCGACTGGATAGTAATGAACGAGATCAAGAAAGCCAAGCTATACCGCCAGATGTGGCAGACCTTTGCCATCCTGACTGACGTGCACAGTGTTGGCGTAATGGGCGATTTCAGGACCTATGGCTACCTTGTGGCGGTCAGGGCCGTTACCAGCCAGGACGCCATGACGGCCGACTGGGCCAGGCTTCCATATAATTTACTCGCCACAATATCAAACAGGATCGTTAATGAAGTACCCGGCGTAAACCGGGTGGTCTATGATATCACCAGCAAACCCCCTTCCACCATAGAGTGGGAATAGCCGTCTCGTATCCAACGGCGTGGAACTTGGATTCTTACGATTGGCTTGAGCGTCCTGGGGGTGTTGAATAGGATTCGTGCCAAACGAAACGTGGGCCTGACTTCAGAAAAACGGACAGGGTCGTACTGGGGGCGTTGAAGAGGGGCTTTAGCCCCTCTTATTAAAAAAATACCCTCTCCCTTGGGAGAGGGATAGGGTGAGGGTATTAATCCCATTATCAATCTCCTGGTAAACTTCCACATCTCTTGATCGTACGGGCGACAGCGGGTACGAACCGGGTACACTGGTAACAAAATAGACCGGGCACATGGGTAACAGATAAGGTATGGCAGGAGGTGCCTGCTATGCCTTGGAAGGAGTTATGTGCCATGGATCAAAAAATGCAGATGATTGGAGATTGGACCACAGGCGACTATAGTATCACAGAGCTGGGCCAAATTTATTGTGTCAGCCGGAAAACGATCTATAAATGGATCGAACGATATGGAGAAAAGGGAGCTTGCGGACTTGATGAATTATCGAGTGCACCTGGCAGACATCCTAATGCGATACCATCGGATATAGTCGAGGAACTGATAGCAATAAAAATGAAGCGTCAGAAGTGGGGACCCAAGAAGATTGTGGCGTGGCTCAGCCAGCAAGATAACCAACATCAATTGCCTGCGGTCAGCACCGTCGGCGAGATATTTCGGCGAGCAGGACTGGTGCGTCACCGCAAAAGGAGGCACAGAACACCGCCTTATACTGAACCATTCCTGGAATGTCGGAACCCCAATGAGGTTTGGAGCTGTGACTATAAGGGACATTTTAAGACAGGAGACAACAAATCTTGCTTCCCACTCACTATAACTGACAACAACAGCCGTTATTTATTACAGTGTAGGGCACTATACCGACCGACCTACGATGAGACACGTCCTTGGCTTGAATGGACATTCAGGGAGTATGGTCTGCCGCTAGCAATGAGGACCGATAACGGTGTTCCGTTTGCCTCAGTCGGTTTAGGAGGATTAACCAGGTTATCGGTCTGGTTCATTAAACTGGGGATCAGGCCTGAGCGTATAGATCCTGGTCATCCCGAGCAAAATGGCAGGCATGAAAGGATGCATCGCAGCCTAAAGGAAGCGACAGCCAAACCACCCAAGGACACGTTGCAGGCACAGCAGAGTGCGTTTGATGAATTTGTGCAAGAGTACAATTTCCAAAGGCCGCACGAAGCCTTGGGGCAGAGAACACCAGCTTCCATATATCGGATATCAACCAGGGCATTTCCGGCAAAATTGCTAAAAGTTGAGTATGACGGAAACGTTAAAGTGAGACATGTGCACACCAACGGCGAGATAAAATGGAAAGGCGATCGAATATTTGTTTCGGAGACACTAATCGGTGAGTCTGTAGCATTGCACCAGATAGATGAACGTCTCTGGGAAATCAGATACAGCTTTCACAAACTCGGCGTGCTCAATGAGACAACTGGGAAGGTGCAATCCCATGCATCATAAGAAAATAAAAATGTGTAACCTATGTGCCCGGTTTAAAGTGTTACCTATGTCCGGTCTTTACATGAGGGTATAAATGCCAGATCATTTCTTAAAAAGATTCCTCTATCCGGAAAGCGTCGCCATCATCGGCGCCACCTCGAATAAATTCGCGGTAAATTATCACCTGGTAGAAAACCTCGTCAATCTTGGCTACAAAGGTAAAATCTACCCCGTACACCCCAAACTGGACGAAGTCCTCGGCATAAAAACCTTCAAAACCTTCAACGATATAGGCGAATACGTCGACCTCGTCGTCATCTCAATTGCGGCGCGCAACGTATTAGAAATAATCAAAAACCTCCCGGCGGATAAAATTGGTGGTGTCGTTCTCGTGACGGGTGGCTTCTCCGAGATAGGTGAAGAGGGCAAGAAAATACAGGACGAAATAGCCAGGATATTTAAAGAAAAAGAGATCAGGGTCATCGGCCCCAACGCTCTCAGCCCCATCAATAGCTCGAATAAATTCGCCGTCAGTTTCTTCACTATGGCCGGGCTGCCCTCCGGCAACGTATCCTTTATCTTTCAGTCGGGTATGTACGAACCCCGCTTCAACTGGATAATGATGGATTTCCATCTCGGTGTTGCCAAGTTGATCGATCTCGGAAACAAGATGGATATCAACGAAGTCGATGCTCTTGAGTACCTGTCGCAGGACCCTGAGACCAAAGTTATCTGCATTCACCTTGAGTCCATCAAAGGCGGCGGCCGCCGCTTCTTTGACCTCCTCAAACAGACTACTCCCAGGAAACCCGTCATTGTCTTAAAGGGCGGCAGGACGGAAGCCGGTGCAAAGGCCGCCATGTCTCACACTGGTTCGCTGCTGCAGGGCAGTGACATTGTCTTTCAGACCGCTTTAAGACAGGCCGGGGCCATCCAGGTTGATACTCTCGACGATTTCCTTTATCTCGCCAAGGCTTTTTCCTATCTTCCAATCCCGAAAGGCAACCGTGTCGCCCTTGCCACTTTCCCCGGCGGTGAGGCTGTGCTTGCTACGGATGCGGTCTATCAAAACGGCCTGGTCATGGCCAAACCCGGCCAGTCCAGCTACGAAAAGTTGCGTAAGACCTTCCCTGCCTGGGAGATAGCCCTCAACCCTTATGACTTCGGTATTATTTATACCTTCAGCGCTTTCAATAATAACCACGGCGCTTTTATCGAGGCTATGGCAGATGATGAGAATGTAGACTGCATCGCCGTCCAGCTTGCTCCCTGGGGTTTCAACATTGATCCGGTACGTTTCTGCACACCGTTTCTCACTGCTGCACTGAAGGGCAAACCACTGGTTGTATGGCCCCCTCACATGCTCCGCTTTGACACCGAGATCATAACGTGGCTCGAAGCCCACTCCATCCCCGTCTTCCCCTCGGGTGCTATTTGTATAAAGTGCCTGTCCGCTCTGAATAAGTACAGGTCGTGGTTGGCAAATCCTTAAGATTCATAGGCTGTGTTTTCTGAGTCTAAAATTTGCTAATTTGCGTTGTCAACGTTGCGGTCATTGGCTGCGTATTCCGAGTTATCCGTTTTGCAACATATAAGTAACCATTGGGAAAATTCAGTTCACCCATGAAAAATGGCCTACTATCCGAACATCGAATATAAATACTATAATAGTTGAACAC
>JAPLHL010000114.1 GCA_026389655.1 Chloroflexota bacterium | reverse complement strand
AGAATACAAACCATTATCAAAAGATAAAGGCGGCGCTTCGGAAGAACAGGCCAAAGAAATCAAACGTTTTCTTGGCGATATCCGGTCGATGTCAGCGCCTGACATCGATAAACTCGATGATGTTACCCTGCACGATTTTATCAGCCGCTATAACGTACCCCCGCAGTTCTATAGCCTGCAGGCTATGGATTCCAACATCACTTTTGTCGAGCCGATAGATCTTCTTGCTGCTTCCGAGGTAGTTAAAACGCGGCAGGACTTCATGCGGAGCGGCGCCGGCTTGTATTTCAAAGGCGGCTATGGCAGGATGGCCGAATCCCTGGCCACCGCGGTAAGAATACGCGGGGGCGACGTGTTGACCAATACCAGGGTTGAGAAAATAGAGGTTAAAGACGGCAGGGTCACCGGCGTAGTGACGGGCAGAAGCATTTTCAGGGCGCCCATCGTGATAAGCAATGCCGGTATTCAACCTACCGTTCTCAAGCTGGCCGGACCGGAGCATTTCGAGAAAGTCTATGTTGAATATGTACGCAAGTTACAGCCTTCTCTTGGACTGATGGGGATACGCTATTTCCTGGATAAGCCGCTTTTCGACCTGTGCACATATATTACCTATTCGGACGATAACTATATCAATAAAAAGCGCCTGGCCGACCTTGAGTCGGGCAAAGCGCCCGAGGATCTGCTCCTCTTCATGGTAATCCCGTCCGTATTTGATCCCGATCTTGCTCCGGCAGGTAAACAGTGTGTACTGGCCTCAACGCTTTGCCCCGCCGATGCAAAGTACCCTTATAATGATATGCTCTGGCAGAAGCTGGAAAATACGGTCAATAAAATCTGGCCCCTGGTGGCGAAGCATACCGAATCTAAGAATTATTACAGTACGGCTGATGTCAGCGCTGTTTCAAGGGACCATGTGCTGGCGGGACAGGGTGGTGAATGCATTGGGCTTGGCCAGGTTGTCGGACAGTGCGGCAAGCACAAGCCCTCGGCCATATCTCCCATTAAAGGCCTGTTCTATGTAGGCTGCGACGCCGGTGGTTACGGATGCGGCACGCACCATGCGGTGGATTCGGGAGTGCGGGTCTCAGAACTTGTCCTGCAATATAAAAAGAATAACTAAATAATTTTCTTATAGCATTTCTCAATAGTTGTGGATAACGCTACGGCTGTTTTTATTTCTGTTTTTGTCTGACTATTAACAGCGTCTTTAACATTGGATAACTCGTCCGCCTCAAATGGAAAAAGACGAGTACAATTCACATACGAGTCATAACTCAAGCATTTATGATCTGATGCCTTTATCACAACTTGGCAGGCCAATAAATCTGGATTCTTTTTAATAAAAGGATGAATGGCCTTATTGATAAACAATCCCATATACTTTACAGAAACACATACAATAATGACCAATTTATCTTTTGGTGGTGTTGCATGGCGACAATTATTGACGTGGTAAATATGCCAAATAGCGGGCATATTTATGCATCACTATTGGTAAGATAACTGATTAAATCAGCCGAATCCGGAAATAACTCTGCGATACTTTCTATTGGGATTGGATTACTCCCCTTACCTTCTCTTTTATCCCAACTTTTCTGATATGCGTCGTCATGAGCATCCGTTCCAATATCCGAAGGGCGGTTTTTATATGTTTGAATAATTTGATCGAGGCACTTTATATCTGAGTCGCTTAGCTGATCCAAATCCGGTTCTCTTAGGGGAGTGACTTTGTTTCCATCTACCTTAATCCCCCCTACGGGTCTATCGATCGCTTGCTTCAACAGATCGTAAGCCTTAGACGGCGTAGCCCCGCGCGGCATAGCAACGTATGATTCACCAAAAATAAATCTCCCATATCGCTCAAGACTAACCTTGTCTGCAAGATAGAGCATCTTGCAGATATTGTACTTGCCAGGATGAGGTATTTTCTTCGCCAGATATAGTATAGCTTCAATGGCTTTAGTCTGGTTGAATTCAAAAATGATACTACTCATAATTTTTAGCCTCTTTTAGGCTCTTTGTCTCCGGTTTGGTCTGTAATATGGCTTCAACCGCGTCCTCAATCTTAAGAGGATGTAGTTTGATATTCCCGTTCCTTTTCTCGATTTTTTTACTTTTATGTTATTACGTTCATAATATCATCATGATAATCAATTAGCAAGAGACTAAAGTATCTTTCCACTGCAACCATTTTGGTCAATATTCTCCAGCAAATGCAACCTATTTTTGACCATTTGATCGTGTAATTGATCCGTTTGTCGGTGCTGGTGCTCTAATAATAGTTTAATGGTTAACATAACATCATTTTATCCATGGTTATCCATGGTGAGTTTGTGAAATATATAATATAAAAAGAATATATAGCCGTCCGGCATATTTCATTATTTTCAATAGCTGAGCGGTATTTAGTGGTTAATCAATGTCCATTGTGATAATATGATTTCCAAAATATACACGGTTGCTCTTCGAGTTGGATTTCTAAACCACACCGGCATGGGGTCCAACCGGCAGGCTGAAAAGCCTCAAGGGTGCAGGTGGAAACGCCTCCGCCTCCCGAGCTAGGAAAGGAGAGTGTGATGTCTTTAGGTCGTGGTAATCCTGTTAAGAGTGTTTTCCTTGCTTCTGTCATTTGTATCATCCTGGCATTGTCCATGGTCGTTGTGGGCTGTGCCCCTGCCGCTAAAACGCCGCCGGTAGCAGCTCCAGCGGCGGCTC
>JAPLHL010000441.1 GCA_026389655.1 Chloroflexota bacterium | reverse complement strand
GATAAGGGAATTTAAATCAACCAGCATGGCCCCAAAATTGTATGGATCAGGCATCTTTACGTGGTATTGCGCCTTCAGCAATCCGGGAATGCATCCGAACTGGTTCTTGATGGCTCCCGTTACCCTGGTCAGGCCATGTGTCTTCAATTTAGGCAGGCTGACAAGTCCATCCGATTCCAACACTCCGTTGGCTATAACAAACCTGCTGTTCAACAGGGCTGCCTTGTGGGTAACGGTCCTTCCTTCTTCAAAATCAGCCAGCTTTATATCCAGCTCAGTTGCTGCCTGTTTTAGGCCCGCCCTCTGCATAGCAGGTTCGCATTTGCCCATGAAACCCGGGGAATCTCCGTACTTGAGATCGACAGCCGCTTCCTTCAACATTCTCCCTACCGCCTTGAATACAGACGGGTGGGTTGTAACACATCTTTCAGGGCCAGTCCCGATCAACACATTCGGTTTCAGGACTATTTTCTCGCCTGGCCTGGCAAAGCATGATATACCTCCTATTAAGTCGATCCCTCTCCTGACGGCGCTATTTACTTCAGCTTCGTCATAACCATCGCATCTTACAATGGCCACTTTAGACTTATCCATTTTTCCCTCTGTAAGGCAATGCCCTGTCGTTAAGCCTGCTAAAACATAGATGCTAGCACGCTTCAAGCCCGGTTACCAATTCTACAACATAAGATTTGTGTGCGTAGCGAAATTTCCTGTAAAATCAAACTCGTTCTAACTCGAGATTACAGGCGGATAAAGGCATTCAAGAGAGAACAAAGAGTTGCACAAACAAAAGAGCATAGCCATAATCGGATCGGGCGCCGTTGGCAGCTATTACGGCGGGCGGCTGGCTGAAGCCGGACATGCCGTCCATTTCCTTGTCAGGCGCGACTATCACGTTGTCAGGGCATCAGGGCTCAATGTGACCAGTCCCGATGGTAATTTCGCCTTGACACATCCCACCGTAGCCAAAGATAGTACAGAAATAGGCCCGGTCGACTGGGTCGTTTGCGCTCTCAAGTCGACATCTATCGCCGATGCGCAGCAGTTGGTGGCGCCCTGCATTGGACCACATACCCGTGTGTTGGTGCTGATGAACGGGCTGGGTCTTGAAGACAGCTTTGCAGAGTGGTTCGGTGCTGAGAGAATATTTGGAGGAATGGCTTTTACCTGCATTAACAGGGGAAAGCCGGGATATATCCATCACATGGCCTACGGAACTGTCTCACTGGCACACTACAAAGACGATCCTGCCGAATTGAAAGAAGCCGTCGATCTCTGGGCAGGCAGCAAGGTCCAGGTCGTAGCTGCGCCTTCGCTGTTGCGTTCCCGCTGGGAGAAGCTTTGCTGGAACATTCCATTTAGCGGACTCTGCGTTGCAGCAGGTGGGATAACGACCGATCTTATTATGGACAATGACGATCTCCGTGAGGCAGCCTTTTCGTTGATGGAGGAAGTCATCGCCTCCGGGAATGCCGATCTGGCGCATCACGCCGAACATACACGTATCGACCGGAAACCCATGATCGACATCATGTTCAAAAAGACCTCTACCATGGGGGCATACAAACCCAGTACAATGATTGATTTCGTGGAAAATCGCCGTATGGAGATAGAGGCTATATTCGGCGAACCTTTGCATCGGGCAAACACGTTAAAGGTCCCCGTTCCACACATGGCCCTTCTGACAGCATTACTGCGGGCGCTTAACA
>JAPLHL010000129.1 GCA_026389655.1 Chloroflexota bacterium | reverse complement strand
AAAATTTACCTTCCCCAAAAGCAGCCCGATAGGAGGCATGATGATGTCATTCACCAGTGAGGTAACAATTTTTCCAAAAGCAACACCTATGACGATACCGACAGCCATGTCTACCACGTTGCCCCGCATGATGAAGTCTTTGAATTCCATCAAAATCTTCTTCATAGCTTAAACCTCCTTTGCTTATTGACTATAAGCCTTTTGATTCGACTTTCTCTCAGATCAGCCCTTACAGAGCCCCTTCAGATTGGTGAAGGCAGCCTGCTCATCCAGGCATCCGCCTTCAAACTCCTTCTTTATGCGGAGCACATCGTCCCGGATACCTATTGATACCAGGCCTTTCTCATCCAGCGGAAACTCCGGGAAAAGGAAGAATAATTTAGCAACCTCGCCTTTGTCACCGCAGATCAATTCCTGGATCGGCTGCTGCATTATGTCTTTTTCTTCTTTCGTCAGCGGGGCAGCAGTGAACACTTCGTAGCAGAAGTGATAGCGGCATTCCCGCGGCCGCCTGTCATAGATGGGGCAGGTGCTGAAATATTCCGAATAAAACAGGCAATTAATATTCTTGCAGCAATATCCGTTGCACGGAGGACAAACATCTATTGCCGCTTTATTCATGATCTTCACCAATCGCGCTATGACAGGTCCGAACAGTTCTTCAAAATCGCTGTCGGTAAGGAAGATCCTGTTATTGAGATCATTTCCGGCCATATATTGTAATAAACCCGTCCAACTGGTTGTCACTATTTTAACACAGCGCATGTTGCAGATATGAAAAAGATGGAGCAGGAGGCCACTCCGATCAAACATACAGGAGATGTTTACACCGAAGTAGTGTTAAACTGGACTTATTAAATATGGCTGAAAATGCAGACCTGATCAACAAATTCACCGGCGAAGTTTCCAGGCTGGGGACCAAAGTGTTCCTGGCGGAGACCCCGGCGGACGCCGTCAATTACATCGTCAGCCTGGTCAGGGACAGGGGTATCAAGACCGCGGTCAAAGCCAATTCAGAGATCGCAGTAAAACTGGAACTGAATGAGAATCTGGCCGGATGCGGCGTCAGGGTGACAGAAACTTCCATCGTGCAATGGACATTGCAGCTATTGAAAGGTAAAGACGTCCCTGCTGATGAGGTGGCTGCGCTAATATCATCCGCCATAGGCCAAAAAGTGGGAACCGAGCCTTCAGAGATGCTCAAAGCCGCCCGCAGGGCGTTAAAGGAAGCTTATGTCAACGCCGACCTGGGCATAACGGAAGCCGACATCGCCATAGCCATGACAGGGAGCCTGATTACGTTGGAAAATGAGGGCAACGCCCGCCTGGCAGCCGCGCTCCCCCGTATTCACCTGACTTTGCTGGACGCCAGTTGCGTTGTCGCCGATCTTGCTGCGGCGGCCGAAAAGATCAAGGGTACGTCGGCCGGCATTCCCGGCCACAAGGTTTCAACGTTCATCACTCACCTGTCAGCGAGGAACACTACCGGCAATATGCCCGGCGCGTTCTTCGCGCGGGCACAGGGTCCCGCCGAAGAGCTTATCCTGATGGTCAATTTCCACTGACCGATCGAATCACCCTTCTATTAAGGCGGGCACTTGGCGCATACCGAGCGGAAGAGCGTGGTGCTGAGGTAGCGGTCGCCCCGGTCGGGCAATATCACAACGATGTTACCCCTGTCCATGCTGTTGGCGATCTGGACGGCCCCGGCCACAGCTGCACCGCTGG
>JAPLHL010000412.1 GCA_026389655.1 Chloroflexota bacterium | reverse complement strand
ATACCTCTCATAGAAATCAAAATCAATAAAATACAACAACTTATAGATGACAGATTCACCAATATTCGGTTTCGAACCCACTTTGTTAAGTATGTATAACAGGACCTCTTTGAATTTCCCCAGGTTCTTCTCAGGTACGTTTATCCTGATACCTTGTCCATATGAAAACCGGCCTTCTTTTACTTTATTATGCTTTCTGACCGCTACTTCAGGCTCGGTCGCGCGTCCAAGCAGTATGTCAGCCTCTATACTTAACATATCACAGAACCTGCCAAGCTCATCCGCAGTCACCTTCCTCTCACCTCTCTCTATCTGAGTCAAAGTAACCCGGGATATGCCGACCTTTTTAGCAAGGTCCTGCTGGCTAAAGCCCCTGATCAATCTGTATTTTTTTATCCTTTCGTTAATATCCATATCACACGTCCCTCATATTATATTATTATTATTATTCAATATTATATTGTATACGATGTTATATTTTATTTCAATATATTGTTTGAATTTCTTACATTGGAGAGCGCATTATCAGGTACTTATAAAATAAATGCTGTATTAACATACTGAATGAGTGTTAAAGATATCTTATCTCTCGACAACAGAGACAAGGGTGATGAGTCACTGGTAAAACCAAAGAAGTCCCTGGCGCTGAATGCGTTATTAGAACGGCACCGGATTTTTTAGGCATCTAACGTTACCGAAAAAGAATTGCTCAAAACGAATTCTCTAACTCAAACAAACAGAAAGCTGACGCTATGCTTTTACCTTCTGGCGCAGGCGCTCAAGTATCCACATGCGCGCAAGGGTAGTGGGACCAATGCCAAGTTCATTTGCTTCATGCCGAAGTTCCTCCCATTTTTCGCTTGAGAGGCGGACAGGTATTACTTTGTCCAGCGGCTTTTTCACTTGAATTTCCACCACCTGATCTTCGGCATTCCAGGCATCTCCCTGTTCAATTTTTTCTATTTCCTTATTTATTTTTGTCATTTCGTTTACCTTCCTACTGTCTTCATGGAAAGCGTATATGATCATCGATTTCCAAAGATTCGATTGAAAGCACGTAATCATCCTTCTATATGTTTAATTGTATACAGCCTGTATACGCCATGTCAATAATTCCCACGTAAGCTCACCACTTCGCCTGGTGCTCTTCCGCCCAACCGATCAGGTCTTTTATCTCGATCTTCTCTCCAGCGTCCGTAACAACAAAACCGGAATAGCGCCCGAACATTTGGTGGACTTCGCTGGATAGAATGAGGACATTGGTTTTGGCGACACGTTCAAAGAAGGGTTTGAACTCAAGCGACAGGCGGCCATCGGATGAAGTCATCTGCCAGGGCTTTTTGAAGTCTTTATTATCATATATGTAATCGACGGCTCCAAGCTTGCTCACTTTACCATTCAGGATAATTGCATTATCGGTGACGGAGGGATCGTTGCCGATACCGCCGCCCAGGTTGATTCCGATGGTCCTGCCATCAGGCAGGTGTTGCGACAGGCTTCCCCAGATCCAGAATGACCGGTAAGGCCAGACGCCCACTCCCCAGTCGAGCGTGCCCAGGCAGTCCGAGGTCTGGATTTTATAGACCTTAGGTATGCGGTTGACATAGTGAGTGTCCTCGTCCCAGCCATACTCGATGCGCCCCTCGGCAGGTATGCAATTTACTTTGCGCGTATAGAAAAACCGCTTGCTGGGATAGGGGAAAACGTTTGCCACCGATTCATGGCCCTGCATCAACTGAAGACGTATGCTGGCTTTCAAGACTGACCCACCGAAACAAGGCCAGTTGATATCCAGCCTGCGTTCGTTATCGTTCTCAATAGAGAAATGCAGGTGAAGGTCGCCTTTTACATAGTGACAATCGCCGCCCGTGCTGTTGCGCGGCAGTACCACTCCGGTCCCAAACGGAACAGTGACCGTCTCTTCATGATACTCTCCGGTGTTGAAGTCCAGGACATAGGCGAAGATAGAACCGAGATATCCGACGGTGCTGATAGTAAAAGAGAAGAAATGGGCAGGCATGGTAATGCCGAAATACTGCCAGCGCTTCACTCTCAAGGCCTGAAATGCTTTCAAAGAATAGAATCTGAGGTTTTCCAGGTTGGCGTCCAGATACGGCTGACGGGCCCAGCCAAAAGCAGTTATATTTCCGTTACCATCCAGCAGCGGCCCTTTGTCCATTATCTCTTTTGCAACCGTCATGGCCCTTCACCCTCCGCAAATAATCGAACCTTTAGCAGCATGCAGATTATAGCAGAAGTCAATTTATATCACTCAGGTTTATATGGTCAATAAAAATTATGCTAATATGTCTACACTTGAGGCATATGATTCACAATACTATAAAACTACCGCTCATTTCAGCGCTGCTGCTGTTCTCCGTAATTTCCCTTTCATTAAACGGATGCGCCTCCGCACCAGCCTATTATGAGAACGTCAAGGGAGTATTCCCGGCTGTGGTGCGTGTGGTCACATCGGACAAAACAGGCTCCGGCGTGATTGTCACCAAAACAGGCTATGTCCTGACCAGCCAACACGTGGTGGACAACAACACAACAGTCACAGTGCAGCTTAACAACGGCGCCAGCTACCAGGGTGCTGTGGCCGCAGCAGACGAAGCTATGGACCTGGCAATCATAAAGCTGCCCGATGCCCAGGCAGGCTACACTTATGCCGCTACAGGCAACTCCAACGAGTCGGATGCACTGCAGATCAGCAGCCCCGTGCTAATAATCGGCTACCCCGGAGGCAACAATATCAACAACCTTACATTGACAACCGGCACCATCTGCGCTTTCCCCAGGATGCAATCGGTCAGCTACCTTCAGAGTGACGCAAAAGTATATGCCGGCAGCAGCGGAGGACCGATGGTCGACAGCGCTGGTAACGTCATAGGCATCATCAACAGCAGATATACGAACATGGAAGGCCACTGCGCCACCTTTGCAACGGCGATAAATGAGGCCAGGACACTGCTCTCCCGGGTTGAACAGGGCCAGACAGCAACAACGCAGCCGGTATCCCCGGTTACCCAACCGTCAACTGCGCAGACGTCATGCGCTGAGGTGGGTTGTCACGCTCCCGACTTCAGCCTGTTAACACCGGACGGAAAAACGATCACTTTGGACTCACTCAAGGGCAAGAAGGCAATCCTGGCATTTGTATCGACGCGCTGCTCCACCTGCCTGCAGATCACGTTGTGCATACAACAGTTCTATGATAACTGGCCAAGGGAGCAGATGGAGGTGGTCTTCATCGTCAGCCAGGAGAAGGCTGCCGACGTAGCTAGCTGGATCAAGTTATACGGTTTCAAAAACCCGGTTGTGCTCGACCCCGGTGACGTCTATAACAAGTACAGGCCGGAAAAAGTGCCAACTCTTTACTTCCTGAACGGCGACGGCACTATTAAAATAAAGAAATATGCCCCTATAGATGATTGCGCCACCGAACTGGACTCGTTGTTAAGGCTTTATTAAAAGCGTCTACTATCGGGGGCCGTTCCGGTTGGTCCCACTTTCGATCCGCCTCTCCGCCAGTTTACAATATCCCCGGTCGATATCATACCCGATATATTTCCGGCCGGATTTCAAAGCGGCCAGGCAGGTGCTGCCGCTGCCCTCACACGGGTCAAGCACCACCTCATTTTCAAATGTATAAAGCTGGATTAAACGGTATGGAAGCTCAACCGGGAAGGGGGCGGGATGTCCGACCTGCGTGGCCCGCTCTGCCGGGAACCGCCAGATGCTTTTAGTGTATTCAAGAAACTCATCCCTGGATATGGTGCTTTTCCTCTTCTGAGGATTGGGACGCGAAAATGACTGTTTGCAGAATACAAGGATATATTCATGGACGTCCCTGAGTACCGGGTTACCGGCCTTCAGGTAAGTGCCCCAAGCTGTTGATGGACTGGCACTGCCGCCCTTGTCCCAGAGTATCTCTCCCCGCATCAGGAACCCGATCTCCCGCATGATCTCATTTAGATAGCTGTTCAGCGGAATATAGGGCTTTCTGCCGAGATTGGCAACATTTATACAGGCCCGCCCGCCTGGAACGAGCACCCTGAATGTTTCAGCAAACACCCGTTTCAATAACCCAAGGTATTCTTCAAGGGACAAATCGCCATCGTAATCTTTTCCAACGTTGTAAGGAGGTGAGGTGACCATCAGGTGCACCGAGCTACCGGGCAACTCTCTCATCTTCTCGCTGCTCTTGCAGAAGATCCTGTTGATATATTTTGCCGGGATGGTATTTTCTATATAGTCCACCTGCACATTGGCATTCAAACCGTCATAAAGCTTGCTGTTGTAATACTTTGAGGAGTCATGGCTGATGCGGCCGGGCGTGCCGAAGGAACTGGTGCGTGTATGAGCTGTTTTCCGTAGCGGCCTTTTCTCCATTGGTTTGTACGTATTATAAAGGATTGTTGAACGGAGCGCGAGCCTGTGAAAATAATTACGAATTCACAGCAGAATCTATATTCGGCTATCCCGGCGATTGGATTTTCTGCAAGAACTCCGCCCTTTTCACCATGGCCCCTATGCAGCGCACGGCATTATCCGGCATCATGTAGGCTGGAGTCCCTTCCGATGCCGCCAGTCCTATTCCCTCCAGCTGGTCAGACGGATTGCCCATTGCGACAACAATCGGTTTCTTAAAACGGTTACGCAACTCTGCAAGTATATTGCGGAACTGTGGGTCTACCAGGAACCCATAGGCAACCAGCATGCAGACATCTACTTCAGGCAGGATTATTTCAAGGCAATTCGAATATATAACAGGGGCCTCAAATATGGGAGTCCATACGAGGTCAACCGGGTTATTACGGTTGGAGGACAGCGGGACCTTATTTGCCAGGTAACCGGACACCCTTCGCTCCACATCTGCGGAGAGCACGGGTACCTCCAGCCCGGCTTTCACCCCTGCATCCAGGGAGACAACGGCAGTTCCCCCGGCGTCTGCGAGAATGCACAGCCTGTTTCCGGCAGGCAGCACCGGACAGCTAAAGGCAACAGCCAGGTCTATCAAATCATCGAGACTGTTGGCCTCAATAATACCGGTCTGCTTGCACATGGCCTGAAATACATCGTAGCTTCCGGCCAGCGAGCCCGTATGAGAAGCAGTGGACTTTGCTCCCAATTCCGAACGGCCCCCTTTCAATACAATAATGGGCTTGCGGAGACAGACCTTCCGTGCTATCTCCACAAAGCGTTTGGCATCTTTCAATCCTTCAATATAAGTTGCTATAACTTTAGTATCCGGATCATTCCCCCAGTACTCAATCAGGTCTTCCACCCTAATATCGCTCTGGTTGCCGATACTGACAACCCCGCTAAAACGCAGGCCGCGTATGGTCCCAAATTGCACTGTGACTTCGGCAGACCAGCCGCTCTGTCCGACGAAAGCTACGCCACCCGGAATTTGCGGAACCCTGACATGAGGCAGGATAGTGTTGACCCTTCCCCTCGGTGAGAAAATGCCCATGCAGTTGGGACCTATCAGGCGGACGCCCCCCGCTCGGGCTGTCTCCACCATTTTCCGCTCCATCTCTTTCCCTTCGGCTCCCGTTTCGCCGAACCCGGCAGAATGTACGATGGCAAATTTAACCTTTTTAAGGGCGCATTCCTCCACTGCTGATAATATCGATGGTGCAGGAATGACCAGCACAGCCAGATCAATATCTCCCCCGATATCTGACAGCGAGGGATAGCACTTCAACCCCATGATCTCCTGCTCTTTGGGATTAACCGGGTAGATCGTACCCGCATAGTTGTCCTTCAGCAGGGAATTCATGAACATACCGCCCGATTTCATAATATTGCTGGAAGCTCCTACAAACGCCACAGAACGCGGTTCAAACAAATACTTGAAATCAGGTGTGGATGGGATAGTCATCAAAGCCTCCATAAAGCAAGATATCGGCTATTATGCCCTTCATTTTAACCCCGTGTCAACGCGTGCGCGTTGTGATATAGTACTAATAATTACAGGCTTACTTACTAACTACGAGACCATCTATCTGCAAATTAAACGGGGAGGAGTAAACCAGTGGCATATGAGACAATTCTTTACCAGGTAGAAAACGGCATAGGCAGGATCATTTTAAACCGACCCGATGCAATGAACGCTATCACACCCACCATGCTCAAGGAGCTCAAGACCGCTGTGGTTGAAGCCGGAAAAGACAAGAATGCAAAGGTCATAGTATTGACCGGCAAAGGTAAAGCATTCTGCGCAGGCGTCGACCTGAAAGTGTTGGGCGACCGCAAGCTCACCCGGGGCAAGGTAGGCGACATACTGGATATACCGGCCCATGACCTGATAAACGCCATCCGCTCGGTACCAAAGGTTGTCATTGCGCTGGTCAATGGATTCGCTTTCACAGGGGCGTTAGAGATCTTTTTGGCCTGTGACCTGGTGATCGCCTCCGAGGATGCAAAGATGGGCGATACGCATGCCAAGTGGGGACTGAGGCCGACCTGGGGCATGAGCGCCCGGCTGCCGCGCAGGGTCGGTTTCCTCAAGGCCAAGGAGCTTTCTTTCACGGCTGACGCCATAAACGGCAGGGAAGCCGAACGTATCGGCCTCATTAACCAGGCAGTGCCGGCAGAGAAGCTGGAAGAGGCACTGCAAACAATGGTAAAGAAGATTACAGCCAACAGCCCGCAGTCAGTGGCAGCCTATAAGCTGCTTTATAACGCTAACGAAAACATGACCCTGGATGAAAGCCTGGAGTGCGAGTTCGGAAGCGAGTTCCAGATCGACGATACACTGGACAGGCTGGGGGGATTTAAGAAATAGCCCATGCCGGATTTGAAGTTCGAACAGCTTGACGGAATTAGACGTGACCCGCAGGTAGAAGAAGCGGACAAGTTTAACAGCCTCATCATAGGCTTCCTAAAGCAATAATAATTTTAAGGAGGTATTCAATGCCCGAGAAAAAGTTAAAGTACCTGAGCAAAGAATGGGCGGACGAAGTAACGAGAAGGTGCAAGAAAGAGCTTACACCGGAAAAGATGAAGCACATTACCTCTTCAATGTTGACCATCAATACCAACTGCCCCGGGGGTAAAACCAAAGCTGTCTACTATACGCTTAAAGACGGGGTGGTCGTATCTGTATCAATAGTGGAAGCCCCACTGCCCAAAGCCGAGTTTTCGATAACCGCCGAATACGACATGTTCGCTAAAAT
>JAPLHL010000336.1 GCA_026389655.1 Chloroflexota bacterium | reverse complement strand
TAAATCAGATACTTGATATGGCAAAAGTTGAAGCCGGAAAGATGAAGCTGGCATTATCAAGCTTACACACGAAAAGCGAATTAAATGAGCTTTCCATGCTGGTAGCGGATATGGTCCGTAAAAAGAAGCTTCATATGTTGCTTGAAATATCCGCGGATCTGCCGAATATTGAGGCGGATGAGCTCAAGGTAAAAGAGATACTTTATAACTTGCTTTCAAACGCAGTGAAGTTTACCCCCGAGGGCGGTCAAATCGGCATGAGGGGGCAAACGACCGATTCTGGGATAGAAATAGTGGTCTGGGATACGGGAGCAGGGATCGCTTCTGAAAACATGGGGAAAATATTTGAAGGGTTTTTCCGTGTCGATACCCCATATTCCCGGGTAACTGAGGGGACAGGGCTCGGTTTGCCGCTCTCTAAAAAGCTGGTTGAGCTGCACGGTGGGAAGTTTTTCGTAGAATCAGGGGGGCTAAATAAAGGCACGGAAGTCAGGTTTACTTTGCCTATTGTATCAAGGAAGGGGGTGTGAGATGAGCAAGAGAGCACTGATTGTCGATGATAATGCAAACAACCTGATGCTGGAAAAAGACCTCATGGAGGTTGCCGGTTTTGAAGTATTTGTAGCTGATAATGCTTCCGCCGCAATTGCCATTGCCAGGAAAGAAAAACCGGATATCATAATTATGGATATGCGGCTTCCGGATATGCGCGGTTCCGAAGCCGCCAAGATATTGCGTCGAGACAAAGAGACAAGCGTTATTCCCATTGTTTTTGTGACTGCTTCTGTACTGGGAGAAGGAAAAGAAGAGATAAAAACCATAACTAACAGCGGATTCATAGGCAAGCCGATAAATACGCGCACCTTTGCTAAAGAAATTAGTCAATTTATTAAGTGATTTTCTAATATGTTGAAAAGGTAAATACAAAAGAGATGGAAGATGAAAGACAAGCCATTAATTTTAGTTGTCGATGACCAGTCCCAGAACGTTGAACTTCTCGAAGCATATCTTGTTCCAGAGGGTTATGAAATTGTCACGGCTGTGAACGGTGAAGAAGCGCTACAGAAACTATCCGGTAATCAAATAGATCTGATCCTATTGGACGTAATGATGCCCGGACTGGATGGTTTTGAAGTCACCCGCAGGGTCAGGCAAGATGCTAAGAATCGGCTGCTTCCGATAATTTTAGTTACCGCACTGCGGGAAACGGGAAACCGGGTAAAAGGGATTGAAGCCGGTTGTGATGATTTTCTTTCAAAGCCTTTTGATAAGATGGAGCTTTTAACCCGTGTCAGGTCCTTACTAAAGGTCAAGGCCTACAACGACTTGATGAGTAATTACCAGAAAGAACTGGAGTCCGAAGTAACCACGAGGACCAAAGAGAAGGATGAGTTGGTGAACAAGCTGCAGGAGAGCGAGGAGGTGCTGAGGGCATCAGAAGAAAAATACCGGTCACTGGTAGAGAATATCAACGACGTCTTATACACACTGGATACCAAGGGGAATATAACCTATATCAGCCCGGCAGTTGAGCGCTTTACCGGGTACAAGGTCAGTGACTTAATAGGGAAACCTTTTACCCCTCTTATTCACACAGATGATCTGTCGGGCCTTATGGGCAGTCTCAACCACCTGGCGACCGGGCAGTTGGAACCATGGGATTTTCGTGTAGTGGATAAAGACGGCAGGCTGATATTTGTGCGCTCGTCCAGCCGGCCGCTATATAAAGATGGAAAGATTGTAGGCATCACAGCCCTGATGACGGATATTACCGAGCGCAAGTTATCTGAAGAAAAGCTTTTAAAAAGCTACGAAAATCTGCAGAAAACCTTGAATGACGCTATCAATACCATGGCCAAAATAGTGGAAACGAGAGATCCTTATACTGCAGGCCATCAACAGAAAGTAGCCGACCTGGCCGTTGCCATAGCCAGGGAAATGAAGTTAGAAGATACCCGGATTGATCAGCTCAGAATGTCGGCAATAATCCATGATATCGGGAAAATATATGTTCCTTCAGATATCCTCAGTAGACCTGGAAAACTGTCCGATATGGAATTTGCCTTGATAAAAGCCCATGCCCAGGCTGGCTATGATATCGTAAAAGGCATGGATTTTCCGTGTGCTATTGCACAGGCTGTCCTGCAGCACCATGAAAGGCTGGACGGTTCAGGTTATCCCAACCGGCTAAAGGGTGAGGATATTCTACTGGAAGCTAAGATACTTGCTGTTGCAGACGTGATTGAAGCCATGTCTTCACACCGCCCATACCGGCCTGCGCTGGGTATTGAGAAGGCACTTGAGGAAATATCAAAGAACAAGGGCAGGCTTTACGATCCTGACGTGGTGGATGCCTGCCTGGAGCTCTTCAACAGCGGTAAGTTCGAGTTTAAATCTGTTTAATGTAAACATTCTGCCCACAGGGGCAAATTGACATCCGCAAAACGGGCACTTGTTGGGTGGTGAAACAATACTGGACCTTATATAAATCTTACCATGTAAGTCATAATCGATCTCCAATCAAACACTTCAAAGGTATATATTTCGTCAATTGACCACGGGAGAAACCGCCAAATGTCATAAGTATTTAATATACCCCGGCCCGGTTATATAACTATGCTATGGCCATGTTGCTACTATTAACCTATGGTAATTACAGGAGGCAAATAACATGACAGTAAGAGTTCAAATCGAATTATCTGATGACGAGGATAAGATTGTCGAGGTTTTCAGGATCGAACACAACAAGAAAAACAACGAGGAAGCTATCAAAGAAATTATTAAGCAGTACAAGCCCCTTAGTGAGTACAAGGAAAAAAATAAAACGAGTTGGTTGAAAAATATATAGTGTAATAAAAGCCGTAAATGAAGACCAGACCATCTAACAAGGATTTCAACTTAAAAGAATATTTATTAAAAAGGAAAACACCATGGATATCTTATTAATTATCGGTATTATTTTATTAGTTTTGTGGCTGTTGGGTTTTATAGTTTTTCCTGTTTTGGGCTGGCTAATCCATATCGCACTTGTCATTGCAGTCATTCTCATCATTATCTGGTTGCTACGAAAGATATTTAAACTCTTTTAACCATATTATAGGCCGGCCTGAAATGGTCGGCAGTTAGTGGCTTCAATAAAAATAAACAGGAAAATAAAGTCAGGAGAAAGGCAATGGCGAAGAATGTTGTAGTGGAACTGGTTAACAGGGATGGGAAATTGGCGGCGCTGTTCGCCGGTATTTTGCTTGTCGGGATACTCTTGATAGGTTTGATCGTTTATATAAGCATCAAGTTTGTTTCTTAGACTGACTTTACCCGGCTGTCGCAGTGAAGAAGATACTTTCCAAGAAACCTTAGCTAGTCCATGATTAAAAGCTGAACAATATTGACGCCGGTCAGCAACACTGATACCCGTTTTGATTGATTTATCACTGATGTTAGCCGACCTATATATTTAAAGCTGTACGGTAGGCGGATTTGATAGCTTCACCGATTCTTTTGGGCTCGACGCAATCACCGATGGTATAAAGTCCAGCAACTTTCCCTGCCAGGTGGGATGCAAGCTTATTGCAAGGCTTCATACCGGCAGCCAATATTATGGTGTCGGCTTGAAATAGCCGTGTTTCCCCGTTGGTGACTGCCTTTACTCCGTCTTCGACAATCTCAATTGCTTTGGTCTCAGGCTGTAAACCGACCCCGTTTTGCTTTAACAACGTAATCGTTATAAAGCGCTCAGTGGGACCGATATCCATGCCGACTTTCCTCAGCATCTCAACTATAGTGACTTTTTTCCCTTGCCCCACCAGCATCAGGGAAATTTCGCAGCCGATCGTGCCCCCACCAATAACGATGACATTATTGCCAACGGATTTTTCTCCGCTGAGTATCTCAAGTGAAGTCACTACGTTGGGCCTGTCAATGCCCGGTATTGGGGGTACGAGCACTTCGGAGCCGGTAGCCAGTATAACTGCATCCGCCTTTTGTTCGATAATTGATTCGGGCGTAGCCTCTTTGTTAAGCACAACGGTCACGCCCTGCTTCTTCATCTGGTTTTTCAGGTAGTCGATCAGGTAGATGATTTCATCCTTGGAGGGCGGAATTTTGGCATATTCAAGCAGACCACCCAGGTGATCTGCTTTTTCCCATAAAGTAACAGTGTGCCCGCGCAATGCCGCCACCCTGGCAGCTTCCATTCCGGCAGGCCCTCCGCCGACGACAAGCACCTTTTTCTTTTTGCCGGCCGGTGTGATATTGGTCAGGATATCATCACCCACGCGTGCATTTACATTGCAAATCTGTAACTGCTGGTGCTGCGAGAGGCCCTGGTCAAGGCAGCGGCAGCAGCAGATGCATCGGTTTATTTCATCAAGCCTCCCTTCCCTTGCTTTATTCGGCCATTCAGGATCGGCGATAAGCGCCCTGGCCATGCCGATTAGATCTGCTTTACCTTCCGCTATTATGCGGTCTGCCATTACAGGGTCTGTAATCCTGTAGCTGGCGACAACCGGGATTGAAACGGATTTCTTTATTTGTTCCGCGATATATACCCACCCACCCTGCGGGACTTCTTTAGTTACAAGAGGAGAGGGACTGTCATGCCAGCCAACCTGGATGTTCAGCCAGCTTACCCCTGCTTTTTCCAGCACGCCGCCAATCCTGCATGCTTCCTCCGTGTCATACCCTCCCTCGATGAATTCATTCCCGGAGTATCTCCAGAGAATGGTGAAATCATCGCCTGCCCTTGCCTTGATCTCCTGTATTATCTCCAGCGGGAAGCGCATCCTGTTCTCAAGGCTGCCCCCGTATTCGTCAGTACGCTGGTTGGCCAGCGGGGACATAAACCTGCTGATTGAGCCTCCGATCCCTCCCATGACCTCTACTGCATCGTAGCCGGCTTCCCTGGTCCTGCGGGCTGCCTCACCGTAATGGCGGGCAAAAAGGTGTATGTCTTCTATTGTCAGTGCGCGCGGCTTATGCCCTTTGGCCCTCACTGCAACTTCCGATGGGCCGACGACCTCGATAGGTGAACTGGCGTCTCTCTTCCAGAACTCCAGAGAGACAAGCTGTGCTACGATTGGTGCCCCGTTATCATGTATTAGGCTGGTTAATTCCCTGAGGGCCGGGATATAAGTATCGTCACCTATGTCATTTACCAGCGCATCCACCATCTGGAAACCGCCGGGCAGGGGGTTTAAAGACGCGCAGATCGCACCGGCGCCGCCGCGGGCCCTCTCGGCCAAAAACGTGTTCATGATCCTGGAAGGCTTCCCGCCTGCTGCTGCACCGATAGATAGGGGCAGCAGGATAATGCGGTTTTTCAATTGCAGGTTGCCTGCTTTTAACGGCAAAAAAAGATGGTTTAGCTCTGTCATGTGCAGTCAACTCCGTTTATGGGAAATATTATCCGGGGCGTAGCGCCTGATGAAAGCCGCTTTCCATTATATGTCATGCCATTTTATCAAACAATTAGCTAAGGTCAACACTGTGCATGGGGGGTGTGTTACGGTGGGTTCAATGGCTTCTATTTGTGACGGGTCCTACGGCTGGCGACGGGACCCTTATTGGCCTTGCGTACGCTTATCTGGCGATCGTCAGTCGGAGTGTTCAACTCTGCATAGGGGCAGTTGATTTTAACATCGGGCCTTGCCTCGATGGAACTTAAAAATAGGTTTGCAAAGGGTTCGAAGTAATCTTCCAGGGCGCTTTTATCACCCTGTCTCTTCCTGTACAGCCACCTGGTGACAAATTCACGCAGGGAACCAAAGAACATGGCCCTGGCCGCCCTGATGTTGACATCCGGACGGATATCACCCGCTTTTTGTCCCTCACGCAGGATCCGTTCAAAGAACTCCGCCTGGGCGGTTACGAAAGACTCCATTTGATGCTGTAGTTCCCTGTAATAAACCGGTGCCAGGGTTACATAACATATCCAGGCTTCTTTTTCGTTTTCCTGAAAATGATGAAAATAGTACCACGCTATTTTCCTTACCTTGTTGCGTGTCCCCTCTATGCCCTTTAGATGAAGCTCGATCTCACCGTTATATCTTTCTATGATTTGTGCGCCCAGCACCATTGCCAGCTTGTGCTTGCTGTCAAAATATTTGTAAACGGTTGCGGAAGAAAACCCTGTCCTTTTCGAGATGCTTCGCATAGTAGCTTCATCGAAGCTCGCTTCATAAAATTCATCCATTGCCGCCGCAATAAGTTTTCTTTTTATTTCCTTCTCAGTGTTCATAGGCCTCTCATAAATGCTGGCTTTAATAAATACATTGTAGTTTAGAGGGTGCATAAAAACAAAGTTTTAGTGATAAATTACAATGTTCTATAACCAGACGTAGGTCGAATACCAGTCCATTGACAAATGCCGGTGCATGTGAAAGAATGTCGTCGATAAATAGCCATAGGGCTGACATTTATTTATCAAGTTACAATAACCTGAAACGCTGTTTCACGGATTCTATTAACATCAATGGAATTTATGAATGATTGTGGGGTTGGTCAAGGTGCGGGTGGTACCGCGCTCAAATTTCCTTAGATTGTTGTTTCCAATTTTAATCCTGTATTGGCTCTGAACTGTAATTGGTTGTTCATATTTATTTTAATAAAGGAGTCGGCATACATGAGTAAAAAAGTGGGAATTGTAGCGGTAGCACAAACCAAGTACTCCGCCTGCCGCAATGATGTCCGCCAGGAAGAGCTGGCGCACGAAGTTGTGAAGCAGGTAATGGAGCAGACCGGCCTGAAATTCACAGAGGACGGCAAAGGTATCGACAGCTCGGTGGTCGTCAGTGACGACTTCTGGGAGGCCCGTACGATATCGGACGTGCCGCTGGGTGATGCGGCAGGGGGGCATGGCAGGGACACGCTGAAGGTTGCGCAGGATGGCTCACTGGGCGTCCTGTACAGCGCTGCCACTGTACTTTCCGGCCACGATGATATTGTCCTCCTGGTCGGCGGGTTCAAGGAGTCCGAGATTTTATCCAGGAACTTGATTACTAATTGTGGATTCGATCCTGTGTATATAAGGATGCTCGGACTGGATTATCTGAGTGCGGCGGCGTTGCAGGCGAACCGGTATATGCATAAATATGGTGTGACGCCCGAACAGTGCGCCAGCGTGGTGGTTAAGAGCCGCAAGAACGCCAAAAATAATCCTTATGCGCTCTTGCCGATGGAACTGACCGTCGCGGACGTGTTGAAATCCAGGATGCTGGCGTCGCCAATAACCGAATTGGAAACATATCCCCAGTCTGATGGCGCCGTAGCAATGATCATTGCCACTGAAGAAAAGGCGAAGAAACTGACCAATAAACCTGTGTGGATAGAGGGATTCGGCAGTTGCAGGGATGCGCATAATCCTGGTGAGAGGGAATTGTCAGATTGCGATTCGCTGGTTGACGCCGCCAAACAGGCGTACAAGATGGCAGGCATAAAGAGTGCCAAAGATATTGATCTCTTTGAGATCAGCACCCAGTATGCCTACCAGGAATTGTTGTGGACAGAGGGTCTTGGACTATGCGGTAGAGGCGAAGGTGGAAAACTGATCGATTCAGGCAAAACGCAATTGACGGGAAAAATACCTGTTAATCCATCGGGAGGCATGCTTGCCGGCGTACCTGCACTGCTCGCCGGAATGACCACTGTGGCCGAATCGTTTTTCCAGTTGCGGGGCGAAGCGGGCAAAAGGCAGGTCGATAAGGCCAGGAAGGCGCTTGCACACGGTACGGTTGGGCCCTGCGGCCAGATGCACTGTGTAATTATTCTGGGCAATTAAGGAGAAAGAAATGGCACATTGGAATCGCAAAGTAGCTATAGTAGGCGTCGGCCAGACGCAGCATCGCAGCCACAGCCATGATGTGAATCAGCTTGAAATGATAAATCAGGCCGTAAGGGCCGCACTGGAGGATGCCCAGCTTAGTATTAAGGATATCGATATGAATGTCCATGGCAATATGGAGCTTTTTGAGGGTATTTACCAGGGTGATATGTGGCATGTCGACGGTTATGGCGGCTTTATGAAGCCGGGCATAAGAATTACCACTGGTGGAACTACGGGTGGCACCATCAGCGCCGCCGCAATTAATTTGGTGGCGTCCGGTTGTTATGACATAGTAATGGCCATCGGATTTGAGAAACTTGAGGAAGCAAATGCCACGACCGGCATAACCAATTTCTTCGACCCCCTGTGGTGCAGGTGGGTAAATGCGGGAGCCATCAACGCCCGTTCAGCCGGACAGATGATTAAGAATTTTGGTATCGGCGTGGAGGAAATTGCGGCAAAACTCAGGGTGCAGATTGCAGAGAATGCTGCGCTCAATCCATATGCGCATCTGAGACAGAAACTGACGGTTGAAGATGTGATGAAATCCCCCTACCTGATGTATCCTCTCAGGTTCCTGCATATGTGTCCCCAGTCCAATGGGGCGTGTTGCATTATTTATGCGGCGGAAAATAAGGCCACAAAGATATCACGCAAACCGGTGTGGATTGTCGATCATGACAGCGCCCACGTGGAGAACTATATAGGGCCGGACACATTTATTCTGGAAGAAGATAATGAGAAGTCGCAGAGTGTATGCGCACGGAGGCTCTACAAACGCAACGGGATTATTACTGGCACCTGGAATGGCTGGACTTTTTCCTGCAGAAGCCGGCAGGCACATCTTTGAAAATGGTCGAAAAAGGGGAGACTGCCCGCGATGGAATTTTCCCTGTGAACCCTTCGGGAGGGGTGCTGGCATCCAACCCGATCGGTGCATCCGGTACGGTCCGCATTGCGGAAGCTGCGCTGCAAATACGCGGTGACGCAGGTCAGCGACAGGTAACCAGGGAAGTTAAAACCGCGGTCGCAACGGCCTTTGGCGGTACCATGTGGACGGTAATGCATCTGCTGAGCAAGAGCAAGCCGTAATCTTATAGGAGAGGTAAAAGCTAATGACGATAGAACATGGAGCTGAGAAAAAAGAATTGCTGGCAATGGACTATTTAATCAGCCTGCCCGTACGTTACGACGCCGGTGCTTATATGGGCAGGTTTCTGAAGGGATTGATTAATAAGGAAATCTGGGCGAATAAATGCCCCAAATGCGGCAGGATCAGTGTCCCTCCCCGCGCATTGTGCGGCCGATGCCTGGGCACCGAGATGGGCGAATGGCTCAAGCTGGGGGATGAAGGTACCCTGGAAAGCTTCGAAGTTTGTTTCTACGACTTTATTCAGTCCAATACGGGGCAAATACAAAAAGCGCCGTGGGTCAAGGCTACTTTTATTATGGACCATGGGGCCATTATGGAACATTATATGGTGCCTCCTGACCCGACCAAGCATAAGGTTGGCGACCGCTACAAGGTTGTCTGGAATGAGAGCCGTATTGGTGAGTTCCATGATATTCTTCACTTCGTGAAGAAAGAGGAGTAGAAACATGACTGGTGATGTGCAGAAACAACAGTACCATTCAATCGTCGGAAAAATGGAAATCCCATACCATAATTACGTTGGTCAGCTTGCCAGCGATTTCTTTATTGGCCTCAGGGATAGCAAGAAGATCACAGGAACGAAGTGCACCAAGTGCAACAAAGTTTATGTGCCGCCCAAGTCGGTGTGCGGCCATTGCTTCAGCAAACTGGACTCATTGGTAGAAGTTGGCAGTACTGGGACTGTGTTGACCTTTACCGAAGTATCATATAAAGAGACGGTGCAGCCGGTTGATCCGCCTTTTGTCTATGGTGTGATAAAGCTGGATGGCGCCGACACCGGCATGGTCCACTTCATCGGTGAAGTGAAGCCCTCAGATATAAAAATCGGGATGAAGGTGCAGGCGGTCTTCAAGGACGAGCGGAAAGGTAATATACTTGACATAAAATATTTTAAACCTGCATGAGCAGTAGATATTGACTGATTTAGATGGCCGCCGGATACTATCCGGCGGCCATCTATTATTGTGAGCATCCTTTGGAAGGAAAGATGTAAAATATAGCGGTTAATAAACATGTTAATAAGAAGGATTTGTTACAGAAAATGACCCATATTGTGACACCGAATTATATGAATTTCAGCTGGCTTATCGAAAATGAGTTGGCCGGCCATCGCGGCATACAGTCCGACGAGCACCTCCAGTTCCTAAAGGATAAGGGCGTTAGAGCGCTCATAAGGATGACCCAGGTATCCAGGGTGACATCGAAAGACCTGGAGAAAGCGGGATTTCTGGACTATCACCTTAGCATCCCTGATATGTCTGCTCCCGCCCTGCACGATATTAACCTGATGATCGAGTTTATTGAACAGTGTCTATCGCAGGATAAACCGGTTGGAGTCTCCTGTGATGGGGGTTATGGCAGGACAGGCTGTTTGCTCTCGTGTTTTTTTATTACCAGGGGGATGGACGCTCCCGGAGCTATCAATTTTGTAAAGGACAAAAGGCCCGGCTCGGTGTTGACTGATGACCAGGACCAGGCGGTCTATCAATTTGCCGCGTCATATAAATCCGGCCCTCATCATAAGAATAAAGGCGCTATTAAAAACTGAAAAAGAGCAAGGTCGTTCTCTAGTAATTTTCACTTGGCAGTTGGACGGCGGCCGGGG
>JAPLHL010000248.1 GCA_026389655.1 Chloroflexota bacterium | reverse complement strand
AAGGTCAAACTCAAAAACCTCGAGTACCTGGCTCATATCGAACTTGCCGTTCAACCCGAAGTGCACAATGCTGTACAGGGCATGCGCAGAGACATCTAGATTAAGCCGTGCGGTAATCTCGTTGATGCCTTTGGCAAGGTCAGCTGCACGTGCAATCGCATTGGCAATATAGTTTCCTTTCTCAAGCTCTTCCATGAAGGCTATGCCCCCGGCCATAGCCAGCGGATGCGCACAGAAAGATCCCATTGGAAACAGTGGTCCGAAATGCTCTGCCCTGGGATCCAGGGCGCCCACAACCGACATAACGTCTTCCCTGCCGCCAACTGCGCCGATAGGAATACCACCCCCAACCGGTTTGCCCAGGCAGGTCAGATCGGGTGTTATCCCCAATAACTGTTGCATTCCACCCATCCCCACCCTGAAACTGGTGGCGACCTCATCAAAAACCAGCAGTACATTGTATTTGCTGGTCAGCTCTCTTAATTGCTTCTGAAAGCCTTCTACCAGGGGAGTTCCTCCGGATGAAGCGCCCAGCGGCTCGAGTATAACGGCGGCCACCTGGTCTTTGTTGTCCTTCAGTGCCTTTTCCACAATATTAATGTCATTAGGCGGAAGATTTATCAGGTTGTCCCAGTGATTATTAGGAATACCCAGCGTAAATAGAGTGCCGGAACCGGCTGCCAGTGCATCATAAGTTAGTACCCCATTCCAGCCATGATGATGGCCGGCAAATTTAATGATCTTGTTTTTACCGGTAAACGCCCTGGCAATCTGGCAGACCAGCTCGGTAGCTTCATTACCCGAGTTGACGATCTTGATTTTCTTAATCGACGGGTAATGCTTCATGACCAGCTTGGCCCACTGGGTTTGTAACTCCTCGCACATCTCAAGGTGGAACCCGTATCTATCCAGAGCTTTATCTATGGCTTTACGGATTGCAGGAGCCTTATGTCCAATGAATGAGATCCCCTGATCGATGAAAAAATCGATGTACTCATTACCATCCACATCGTACATCTTGCTGCCTTCGGCCTTATCGATAAAAAGCGGGTATGGCCGGTGCCAGATCATATAGGCGGGCGCGCCCATGGGTACTATATACTTGCGTGATTCTTCGTTTAACTTCTTGGAACGGGGGGTCTTCTTCTCGTAAGCCGCTACTACGGACTGGTATTTCTCATCGCTCAACTTTGGTATAGCCATTGTAAGCCTCCAATCGTTAATTACATTGATTGATGAATTAATGGGCGGATGACGTATTGTAACCCACTACTTTACAAAAAACAACTATTCTGTATACTTTGTTTACCTGGCAGCTTCAATGACATATTGTGCCGGATACTTTGCTGCGTTATACTTGTTGTGTTGCATATATATTTTTGTAGGACAAAAACAGACATGCAAATAGTATGGTTACCGGCATACCGCAATCAGTAAGTAATCTATTATTTACATATAGTGCGATTAATTGGATGAAAAAAGACACTGCTCATAAAATTTCCAAACCATCCCGCGGCTTTCCCGTTGAGAAGTGGATGACGGAAATTCTCAGCAAAGTAAAATCAGGGGAATTGTCGTTGTCTGAGGCAGTAGAGGAATTGGGTGTCCTCCCGTATGAAGATATAGGTCATGCCAAGCTCGATCATCACCGCAGCCTTCGAACTGGTTTCCCTGAGGTAATATTCGGGCAGGGCAAGACGATAAAACAGTTGGTAAGCATAGCTGACAGGATGGCGGCACATTCCGAGAAAGTACTGATCACACGTACCGATGAGGCTGCTTTTAAAGCAGTAAAACGTAATTTACCTGATGCGATATTTAATGCCGATGCAAGGGCCATCATCATAAACCGCTCAAAAAAGATGACACTAAGTCCGGGCATTACGATATTAACAGGCGGCACGGCGGATATACCGGTTGCCGAAGAAGCGGCCATAACCGCTGAATTGATGGGCAACAAGGTTGAAAGAATTTTCGACGTAGGTGTAGCTGGCATACACAGGCTCTTCAACCACCTGGAGCAGATAAGGAGTTCCAGGGTCCTCGTCGTCGTTGCCGGCATGGATGGGGTCCTTCCGGCCGTGGTGGGCGGGCTCGTTACATGTCCTGTAATAGCTGTGCCTACCAGCGTGGGATACGGGGCCAGCTTCAAGGGCATTGCCCCGCTTCTTACTATGCTTAATAGTTGCGCCCCCGGCGTAGCTGTAGTCAATATAGATGGCGGTTTTAACGCCGGGTATATGGCTGGGTTGATTAATAAATGCTGAGTCAAATACTCACAGTAAAAAGCGACTTCGCGGATAAACTCGCACATTTGCATGAAATGCTGAGAGATATGCGGTCTGCTGTGATCGCATTTTCCGGCGGAGCAGATAGTACATTGCTGTCCGTAATAGCCAGCGAAGTGCTGGGAGATAATGCCCTGATTATATTCGCAGAGTCTCCTGTTGTCCCCGGCGAAGAACAGGAGATAGCGAGGCGTTTAGCCAAAAAGCTTAAATTCAATTATCTTGAGATTGAGCATGATCAATTAACACTGCCCGATTTCGTCTGTAATAATAAGGACCGCTGCTATCACTGCAAATTGGACCTGCACAAACAGTTAAATACTATTGCTTCAACTAGAGGAATTAAGTGGGTCTGTGAAGGTTCCAACTACGATGACTTGAGCGATTACAGGCCGGGACTTAAAGCCGTAGCAGAGACCGGGGTGCGCAGTCCGCTTGCAGAGTCATTCATCACGAAGTCTGAAATCAGGTCTCTGGCCAGAAAGATGGGACTTGATAACTGGGACAAGCCGGCCTCGCCGTGCCTGTCGTCCAGGGTCCCTTATGGCACCCCAATTACATTGGATATTATTGATAGAATAGAAAAAGGCGAAGCCTGCTTGAAAAGCATGGGAATTAAGCAGGTCAGGCTGCGCCATCACGGTGATGTGGCCAGGATTGAAGTTGGAGAAGATGATATACCGTTTTTCCTGGATAATAATAACCGGCAGATAACCGTAACTGCCCTGAAGAAGCTTGGATACAAATATATTACTGTCGACCTGCAGGGGTTCAGATCGGGAAGTCTCAATGAAGTGCTTTGAAGCAAACATACTGGAACCCAAATGATGGCAAAATCGGTTTATTTCGACCTGTTTGCCGGTTGCAGCGGGGATATGATACTTGGAGCGCTGCTTGATGCAGGGCTTCCCTTTGAAGATCTGGCGAACGGGCTTGCTGCTTTGCCCCTGGCAGGCTACAGGATTTCGCAGCATAAGGTGAAGCGGGGGGCAATCAGTGCGACACTTGTAAAGGTGGGGCTGGAACACACAGTTGAACACGATAGGTCCTATGATGACATTGTAAAGCTGATATCCTCAAGCAAGCTGTCAGAGAAAGTAAAGAAGCAGGTTAACACAATCTTTCGCCGTCTGGGAGAAGCCGAAGCTAAAATTCATGGCGTTGCTTTGAAGAAAGTCCATTTCCACGAGGTGGGCGCTGTGGATTCACTAATTGATATCGTGGGATCGGTAATAGGGTTCGACCTGCTCGGCATCACACAGTTTTACTCCTCACCATTTCCACTGGCAATGGGTTCCGTGGAATGCCGTCACGGGACCTTACCCCTGCCGGCTCCGGCGACTCTTAACCTTATTGCGTCAAAAATGCCCCGGTTATAAATCCGTCTCATGCAGACATGGAAGGGACAG
>JAPLHL010000133.1 GCA_026389655.1 Chloroflexota bacterium | reverse complement strand
TGTATAATAACAATGGATTGTGAAGAAAAGATCAACGAACGACGGGGATATGATGAAGGTCCAGGTCTTATTGCTGCTGCTGGTGATCTTGATGGCGACACCATTTGGGTGCGCCGAGCCAAATACTTTGCCATCTACACTCCCCACACCCACTACACCACCGATACTGCCCTCAACCCCGGTTATCCACCTCCACACAGAGATTTACGAAGGACCAACAGGGAGCATTAATTACGGCACATTCACATTCAAATGGGCCAGCACGCTTTCTTCGGTCGATCCTTCGACGCTCACTTATGCAACATACCTGCAGGGCTTCGATCAGGATTACACACCGTTTCTGTCCGACACTTCCCGGACATTCACAAATCTTCCTAATGGCAATTACACATTTTATGTAAAGGCGCAGAACAAGAGCGGGCAGATAGAGACCGTACCCGCCAGCCGGAGTATTTCCATTGCAGGGTCGCCTCCGCAACAGGTGGCGCAGGTTACTGTGCCCACAGGTTCCGGCGGTTTAACATTGATTGGGGGAGACGTGAGCAGGATCGCTATTAGTAGCGACGGTTTAACGCTCTATGCGCTGAATACCTTAAGCGGGCGCCTATACCGGTCGGACAATGCAGGTATTGGCTGGCTGGATATTTCAAATAAAATAGCTGGCGGACCACCCTGGGTGGACCTCACGGTCGCTCCGGATGATCCGCTGTTTGTTGCAGTGGCAACAGATAGTGGACGTGATATATATATATCCGCAGATGGCGGGGCCACTAATTTCAGCTCCACCGGTCTGGCCGCCGTTATCGGGGCCGGGCAAGCGGCCAGGTGTATTGCCATCTCACCCGGTTATGGTTCTCCACAACGCGAAATCGCCGCGGGAACGTGGAACGGGGCTGCGGGCGGTAGTGTTTTCATTAATATACTCACAAGTTTTGGAGGGGGATGGTTCAATGCCGGCACAGGCAGCAGCGGCTGGAGCCCTCCGGGAGGCGGGGGTACTGATGTAGCAGCAATCAAATACTCGTCTGATGGAACGATATTATTGGTAGCCTCAAGCGCAACACAGACGTTTTTATACGCTGGAGCCCGCGATCTCGGCTCACGGGGTACGGTATGGAACAGTCTCAGCGGCTATCCGGTGGAATTAGGCGCACCCGGCAAGGGCACTCCCGGTACTCCTCTTATTTACGCAGATATCTCACTGCCGTCAGATTACGATGTCAGTAACCCGTATTCCCGCCAGGTATTTGTCTCATGGAGAAAGAACCATGCCAGCCAGGATATATACCGGGTTGTCGACTCTATCCCATACCGTATGAATGCGCCCGAGCCTATTGCATCCATAGCTTTTTACGGCTCCACTGCGAACGGCAAGCTGCTGGCAGGCGCTGCGAAATGCATAAGCAGCGGAGGGTGCTACCAGGTCCAGACCTATTTCTGCGCTAATCCAACTTCCAACTATCCCGTCTGGCAACCCAGTCAAAAAGCTCCCACAGGCTCACGGGAAGCCAGGGTAGCATGGTCGGCCGATGGCAAAATGGCCTACGCAGGAACCAGCGGCACGGAAAGCGCCGTCTCGCATAGCCGGAATAACGGCGGTACGTGGAACCAGTGAGCATTTCGCGTATACTAGTTAAAGTAAAATGAAGTTTTTAGCCATCGATTTCGAGACAGCCAACTACGATGAGTACAGCGCCTGCGCCCTTGGGCTGGTATCCGTTCAGGACCTGGTCATCACTGAAGAAACTCACTGGCTGATCCGGCCTCCTGACGAATACTTCCTGCCACGATTTATCGACCTGCACGGGATAACCTGGGATAAGGTAAAGAACGTGCCAACATTCGATAAGTATTGGCCCCAGCTTGTTACACTCATTGAAAATGCGGATTTTCTGGTTGCCCACAATGCGCCGTTCGATATAGGAGTAATGAAGGCCTGCTGCCAGTATTACGGACTAACCTCCCCTGAATTCAAATACCATTGCACCGTAGATATAGCGAGACGTCATTTCAACATATACCCGACCAAGCTGCCCGACGTTTGTAACAGGCTGCAAATACCTTTAGCACACCACGATCCGCTGTCCGATGCAAGAGCAAGCGCCACTATCATGATGAAATATTACGAATTGCTTGCAAAAGGCAAACCCCATTTGGGCGCTTGAATTCCCTGGAAAACCAGTCCCGTACCACAGTTCCCACCACATATTTGTACAGAAAGGAGGGAGTAACAGTGAAAGTACTCGGTATTGTGTGTAGCCCGCGCCAGGGAGGTAACACGGAAATCATGATGAAAGAAGCGCTCACCTCGGCGGGAGAAGCAGGGGCCCGGACCGAACTGGTTTCCGTAGCCGGCAAGAATATAACGCCGTGTGACGGATGCAACGGTTGCCGCAAGACAGGCGTCTGTCTCATCAAAGACGATATGCAGGCTATATACCAGGAGATGGAAACAGCAGATGGTATCATCTTCGGTTCCCCGGTATATTTCGGCAGCGTCAGCGCTCAAGGCAAGGCAGTCATGGACAGGACTTTTGCATTTCTCTGGCGGCAGAAGATGAAAGGAAAAGTGGCTGCGCCGCTCCTGGCTGTCAGGCGAGTGGGGGCCGGACAAACACGTAACCTGCTGTACGGCTTTTTCATGGCCCACGGTATGATTCCCGTCAGGGGCGCCATTGGCTACGGCATGGAAAAAGGTGATGTGCTGCAGGGAGTGGGAGGAGGTGTCAACTTATCCGCACTGGAAGAGGCCAGGAATGTTGGCACTGACATCGTCCGGATGGTCGGGCGATTGGCGAAACCTTGATATTGCGCGAATTGGAGCGGCGGGTACACAAAAGAATCTGCATAGACAAAATTTCCAGGGATATTATTAGTGATTGGGAATAAAATCAATTGATAGCGTAACTCCGACGGTTCACGTTCCCCTATTCGACCGGCAAACGCAAGACCATCTTGGCCAGGTCCCAGGCATGCTCGTAAAGATGAAGGCCTTTGCTGAAGGCGTGTATCTCTCCATCCTCAACGCCAATCTCACTTGCCATGTATTCTTTCAACGTCTGTAAACCGCCGAGGTTGGTTGGAAGGCCTCCCCACAGGTCCCAGCTGCGAAAATAAAGCATAAAGTGCAAAGCGCCGTCCTGGACACGCGTATCCACCAGGCGCAGACAGGGAGGATCAACCTGGTAGATGCTGTCCTTGCTGCCAACGCACATGCACATCTGGTTGGTATCATAACCTTTCTTATAGCGGCGAATTATCTCTTCGATCTGCGGAGTCAGGAACTCGCCGTAGGTATACTCCTCATTCTCCTGTTTTTCAGCGGTCATGAGATACGACATATATTCCTCAATGTTCTCGTCCGTGGTGGGCATCGGAACGCCTGTCGGCACATCGGGACTGAGAGGACGAATACCGGGCTTACTGATATTAATGGCCACAAGTTCAATCTCCTTGCGGCGCACTCCCTCAAAACTGCCCTGCTGGATTACATATTCCCGGCCCTCGAAAAGCGCCTTTTGCAGGCACTGGTACCAGGCATCGCCAAGGCTCAACGCATCAACAACTGTCAACTTCATCTTGTTCCGTGTATATTAAGCAACAGACACTGACATGTCAAGACCTTTTGCACAATATTACCCAGATAGAATCACACGGTTACTGCACTCCCCGCCATGACAATATAATTACGCTGAATGAGCAATTCGAAATGATATAATTGAGCGGCTAATTTACTTGCGGAGGCTACTACTATGAACTGGCAGGAGATTTTGGGAATACTCGGCGGTCTCCTTGGCAATGTTGGAATAATACCTCAAATCGCACGGCTGTTCCGTTATAAGACTGCTTATGAAATAAGCCTGCCGTTCGTTTACCTCTGGATAAGCAGCACGATATGCTGGTTGGTCTATGGCATACTATTCGGGCTTTTTGCCATGATAATGTGGAATTCCATAACGCTGGTGCTGGCTTCATTTATGCTTTATGCCAAATTAAAGTGGGGTATACGCCGTAAGGCCGATGCAGCAGGCTGACCCGGCAAAGCCCGTTGAAATTGATTTTTCGCCCGACTAAAACGATAATTTAAAGTTACTATGATCAAAGCAGTATGTTTCGATTTCTTTAACACCCTCGCCTATTTCGATCCGCCGCGTGATTCATTCTATGCCAGGGTCGCAGATGATTTTGGGGTGAAGGTAACACGTCAGGCTATTGAAGAGGCACTTCCCGAAGCCGATTCTTACTGGCGCTTGGAGAACTTCAAATCGCCTATCCGGACCCGTGAAGAAAAAGAGAAATACGCCGTCTATACGGAGTATGCTTTGCGTATACTGAAAGGCGCCAACCCGGCAGCAACCAGTGAACAGGCCCTGCAAATACTGGCCAAAGCTTTCTCCGTAGGTTTCAAATTCGTGACTTACAACGACTCACTGCCTGCGCTAAAGGCAGTCAAGGACAAGAACCTCAAGGTTGGCGTTATATCCAATATCGGACAGGAGATCGATTCTTATTGTACGGAATTGGGACTTGAGCCTTACCTGGATTTCAAGGTCACGTCTTTTGAAGTAGGATTTGATAAACCGCGTCCCGAGATATTTCAACTTGCCCTGCAAAAGGCAGGCTGCAATCCTGCCGAAGCCATTTTTGTGGGCGACCAATATGAACAGGATATCCTGGGGGCCAGGGGCGTGGGCATGAAGCCTGTGCTGATCGATCGCGATGGTAAGCGCAAAACCTGTGATTGCACGGTTATAAAATCTCTGATGGCCATTCCTGATATGATTTGACCCTCTATGCTTCTGAAATATCATCAGGAAAGGGGCGCGAGATCAATGAAATTGGAGGCAGGGACCAATGACAATGGATGAACAGAAAAGACCCACCCTTAACATCGATCTTCATAACCTGTCAGACGCTGACTACAAGGCAGTCTGGGACAGCCTTTATAGAATCGAGATCCGCATGGTGGAGAAAATCGGCGAGTGCAAACACAATGCCGGCGATGTTTTTTACTATGATACACCCTACAAAAAGCCCTCAGGCGTATGTGGCGCCCTGCTACACGTACTTGATCTGTGGACCTGGCGGGTAGTACTGGGTTATCCTTCCTGGAATGAGCAGGACCGCTCTGTTTTCAGGATCCACTGCCCGGACCACACTGGCACGATCTGGGAAATGCGCAGGATCAAGCCCTCTTAAATTGCCGCCCACTCAACTGCCAGCGGCATGCCGTCGCAGCCTTTTGGCGCACTACCCATCTTTTATTAACACAAATCGCCATTTACGTTCCATATGTTACTATTCTACCCCTTTAATATGGTACTAATGGGTCATTGACATGACCCCTTCCGGTCCTTACATAAGCACCAATACACATATACAATATTCATAAAACGGATGAGAAATCAATGACTACAATTTACAAATTAATTAAAGACCAGAAAGGTATGACGGGGCTGGAAACAGCTATTATTTTGATTGCTTTCGTGACTGTAGCCGCTGTTTTCGGATATGCCGTGCTGAGCGCAGGCTTGTTTTCTGCCGAGCAGGGCAAAGAAACCATATACGCC
>JAPLHL010000331.1 GCA_026389655.1 Chloroflexota bacterium | reverse complement strand
TTGTCAATTAACGATGAAAAATCGAAGATTACTCTTGCAGTTTAAACTCCCAGCGGCAGAAATAATCATCTTTGCTTTGCCGGGGTGGAGTTTTCAGGCAGTTCACCTTTATCCTGGGATCAAAATAATGGGCGTAAGCATCGTTTAACTGTACTTCAATATAGTTGCACTGGGCCTGTTCCCTGCCCTTATTTTCCCTTTCAAGGGCGGCGACCGTTGGACAATGTAAAACCCGCCAGATTATGTGGTTCTCGTTAATCATCTCAAAGTCCGATTTAAGGTTCCACGACCAGGGGCTTAGCTGGAAGGCTTTCATCATGGAAACCACGGGCTTTCCGCTGATATTGAACGCCTGGGTTATCTTGTCCATTTCGTATTTGCAAAGCCGCTCCCATACCAATAAGTCACATCGCAGGGCTTCGTCATTACCGTGCTTGTCCATCACGTTTAGATACCAGAACCCGTCCAGCGCCTTATACAGTTTTGCATACACACGGATCAGTTTTTCGAGGGCTTCGTAAGATACCCGCAATATAGATTTAGTTTTGCATAAATCCCGGGACGCAATTTATTAAGATTATATGAAAAAACGGCGCGTTTTTATACTCTTCGCTGATTTACAGTGCCAATTTGGGCTGGCAGTGGCTGCAAAAGAAGGGCTTTTTTACATCAGTATCGATGAGGCTGTTGGAGAAGTGCATCACGCATGTTCCGTCCTCACAATGCCCCATGCCAAGGTTATGCCCGAGTTCATGAACGGCTTCCTTTTGTGCCCTTTCTATCAGGAGATCATTGCTTGCCGGGAGGCCGTAGTTTTCTTGCTTGAGAAGATGCAGTGAAATTACTGATACTCCGCCTGCAATGTCAGCCTGCCCGAAAACGAAGTTGAGTCCCTGCGTATAAAGGTCAACATCTGTAATCCCCAGGACGTATGTATGGGCTTTTTTGAAGGGTTTAAGGTCATCAAGGAACATATCGGAGAGATATTGTTTACGGTCAGCAGAGAATGCTTCCTGGGGGATTGATACCGGGTCGCTTATAACAACCGGGCATCCAAATACCCTGTGGAGCCTGTCCTTGAGTTGCAGCAGGATGCCGTAGTCTATTTCCCCGACGGGTTGAAGATCAATCTCCATCCGCTATTGTTTGAGCCAGGTGAGTATCTCAGCGAGGACGTATTTTTGATTATTCCTGGTGAGTTCAGCGACCCTGATGCTTCTGTTTAGCCTGATAGCATCCGCAAGGGGATGCGGTTTCAGCGTGATTGTCCCGAGGACTCGCTTGGAGCTGCTTAACGCCTCCTGTACGGCGGTGATAAAACGCGGGGAAAACAGCTCCATTTTCCCTATTTCGTCGATTACAATTAGGTCACACTGTTTGACGGCATTATAGATCGAATCTACGCCGATACTATCAAGAACGCTGATGTCGACGCCATATTTTCCAACTCGAAAAGGGCTTTCAATAGCAATGTGCGCAAGCATCCCTTCCTTGCCGTCCAGGGTCACGATCTGGAAACCTTCCCGTATGCCCATATTACGGATTTCCTGCGTATAGAACCCGCCTGCATTGCAATTTGACTGCGAAATTGCCTGCCTGATGATACTTGTCTTACCGGCGCCGGGCATGCCGGTCAGTAGATAAGCCTGCCCCATCAGCCTCCTGCAGTTTCAGTTTTCTTTTTCTTGGCGGCTGTCTTCTTGACCGCCTCGGTTTTCTTGGCGGCTGCAGTTTCAGTCTCCTCAGTTTTTTTCTTTTTAGTGGACGCTTTCTTGGGCTTTTCTTCTACCGGTTCCACTTTTGCTTTAACCGGTTCAACTTTCTCTTTTTTGGGTGCAGCTTTCTTTGCCGGGGCTGCTTTTTTAGGCTTAAGCATATCAGCCAGCGCTTTGACGGGTTGCGGCATCTCCATTTCTTTCTTGGGAGCTGCTTTGGCAACCGGCTTTATCGTGCCGCCAGATGCAAGCAATAACGCTTTCTTGCGTTCTTCCAGCTTCTTCTTCTTCACGCGGTGTTTGAATATTGCTACTCTTTTCCTTTTATTCATCTAGTTCCTCTAACCCTGATTTCTTAAAAAATAACTCGTGTTTAATTATCGCTAAAGTTAGGCAGGATTTCAAATATACGGTCATTAAGGATTATACTTGCTTCGCGTTTTTTCGCTTAATTGGGCCAATAAGGTAAGTACCTCTTCAACAGCGTCGTCAGAGAGAGATGCCAGCCCGCAGGAAGGTGTTACGATGCTTTGGGCAACTAGTTTCTTTATTGAGATGCCGCACCTGGTTAACGGGGCAAGCGCTTCGCCAAACCTGTCCATCAAGCTGGACAGTGACTCTTTTTTCAGTGTTTCTTCATCGTTGGGCACTATTCCCCATGCTATGACTTTGCCTGCGTTTATGAAGGACGTTAAATCGGCTTCGTAGCATAATAGTGAATCAACGTAGTTGTATGCGTCGAAGCTGAGGATATCGATGGGCAGCTTGAGCAGGAGCGACCAGTCGGTGCCGCCGCAGCAATGGATGCCTTTTGGCCCTTTTATACCGCTGAGTGTCTCTGTGATTAATGCAGAGACCTGCTCATTTGACAGGGCTACGAAGGCGGAACCCAGCGAAGTGAGGTACGGCTCATCGACAAACATTACCGACCGTCCGGCCACAGAGAGTAAAAATTCTTCCTGCCAGCGGGCTTTGAGTTTCAGGAAACCGGCGACAGCGTCTGCCAGGGTCTCATCATATATAATCCCTCTGCCGGCGTCGTCGGTAACGCACAATCCCCAACTGATAGGCCCTGTAATTTGCCCCTTTATAACAGGCAGCGAAGGAACGGAGGAGAGGTGATGCAGGCCCGCAGCATATTCTTTGCTTATTCCGTAGTTGTCCAGCTTTTCTTCGCTCGAATCCGAGTAAAGGCGCTCGAGGGCCTGGTCGAAGGACGCGCCGCGTTCGATCGAGATCTTTTGACCGTCGATGGCTACCCCCGGGAACCCCTGGCTGTACTGTATATACATGTTTTCGAGGTTTGAGCGCATGGGCAACTGCGGCCACACCGGCAGGTCTTTCAGGTATTTGTCTATCTTTTTCCATGCCTTGCCCGGGTCAGTGTATGGGACACTGCCTATCATGGTCGCTGCACAGTTAAATGTAAGTTTGTTTGCCATTGTAAGCCTATTTAATATAATTCCCTATAATTAGCTTAAGGTCCTTTTTTGCCTTGTCCGGTATCATTTCAGGGGAAGTTATTATGGCATTTTCCAGTGCATGCCCGCAAATGCATTCCCTCTTTGCAGGAAGGTTAACAATAGCATATTTCAGGG
>JAPLHL010000176.1 GCA_026389655.1 Chloroflexota bacterium | reverse complement strand
TTGGGTTTATCCCCAGTCTACTCACAAAATAGATATCGAATCAACAGGCGGCACATCAGGCATGTCCGGCGAGAAGTATTTCCTGTTCCCGTACTGGGGAGGCAAGTCCGGCCGTGAAGCAGGAGCAGGGGTTTCTATTGGAACAAATGGCGTTAGCGTATATGAACATGCCAATCTCTACATGCCTGCCGTCCTTGTATGGCAAGGAGCATTAAACGGCTGGAATCACATAGCCATCGTTTACAGGAACAAGCAACCTAGTTTGTATGTTAACGGCGAATTAAAGAGAACTGGTTTGACAAGCAAGAGGGATACTGTCTACCTGGCAATGGACGGTTCTGTAGATCGCAGGGGCATAGCCGGAGGCCCATATGGCAGCTTCAAAGGCCTGGTCGGGGAAACAAAGATATATAACGGGGCTTTGCCGGCCGAAGAGATAAAATACCAGTTTGAAACGGAGCGCTCGAAATATTCAACAACTTCAAAGGCTGCCGCTGGAGAAGAGACAAAATCTTCCGCATCTTCGGAAGCAACAACACCCCTCGTTGTAGACGACACAGAAGGCCCGGTATTGTACTACAAATTCAACGAAGGATCCGGTTACATTGTGAAGGATCTGTCTAATCAAGGAAATGATGGCGTAATCGCAGGCAATGCCGTCTGGAAGACAGATAAATCTGTAACGGCTTTATTGTTTGACGGAGTAGACGATACAGTGTATACGCCAAAGCATTTTACCTCCGCAGTCAATGATTTTACTTTTGAGGCGTGGATTTATCCTATGTCATCCGATCTAGTATACCCGGAATCATTAAGAGGAAACACTGGCTTAACAGGCCCAAAGTATTTATTTTTCCCCTCATGGGGAGGTGATTCCAGCACGGGACGCGCTGGAGTGGGACTCTCTGTCGGAACAAACGCTGTGAACGTATACGAACATGCTGTGGCTTACTATCCCGTTGTCCTATCCTGGCAGGGAGACCTAAACGGCTGGAAACACATAGCCCTCGTATACAAAAACAGGCAGCCCAACCTTTATGTAAACGGCCAATTAATGAATGTGGGTTTAACCGGCTTAAAGAACGCCGTCTATCTGGGTATGGAAGGACCTGATACACGAGGTATAGGGGGACACGAATTTGGGCACTTCAAAGGGCTAATCGGTGAAATAGGAATATACAACCGGGCCTTAAGCGGTCAGGAGATAAACGCACAATACCAATCCGAAGCGGACCGATACGTATAACAATAAAAGGAATGCCTAAACCCTAATTCCATGGTAAAAATGGAGTTCATTCGGCATTAAACAAATCCCTAGAGTTTAACCGCTCAACATAGTTCAAACAGGAGAAACATGAAAAACAAGAACCTGCTAATAATAGGAGCAATTGCCCTAATGTGCATCCTAGCATTGGCTCTTATCCTTTTGGCGGTGTTTTTCCTGCCGTCCGCTATGAATAAGGGCGGGACAAATCAGCCTACTGTAGATTCGCCGTCAAATGTTGTCAAATCGTACTTTAGCGAACTCATGCTGGAAAGCCCGGATTACCGGAGAGCGTATAACCTGGTTTCAGAGGATGCAAAGAAAGTAGTAGATTATAATACGTGGCTTTACATACATGGGACTAATAGGCAGGGTTATTCCATTCAAGGCATAACCTTTGAGTTTACCGGCATCGACAAGGAACAGATAGCAGGAGACCGGGCAAACGTCACATTCACAATAAAGCACGGCCTTGGAGCCAACGCAAAATATGCGGAAACAGACAGGATAAACAAGACGCACACCATAGAATTGGTCCGGGAACCGGGCGGATGGAAGATCACAAAGAATTACGACTTAAGCTTCCTCCTGGACGGAGGATCGTTCTTTGCATCATATAATATAAAAATAGCCAAGACGACGACAACAACAACCCTTACCCGAAAAACCACCTCTTCGACGATAAGCCGCAAAATAATCGGTAAAAATATCTCTGTTATATTATTGTACGACAAGAGGTGTGCAACCTGCAATATTACAAATATGGTAAGTCAGTTAAATGATGTTTTCCCGGAAATAGAGTATACTGAACTGGACTATGGAACTATTGAAGGAAGCAAGCTGTATGACGAATCAAATCTTACATATCTGCCTGCAGTATTGTTTACAGAAGATGTAAAAAATTTCGAAGGCTATGAGTCCGTCAAACAATACCTGAATTCCGCTGGCTCCTACCTTTCCCTGAAAATAGGCTCGAGTTTTGATCCCAAAGCGGAAAATTGCGGCAACGGGATAGACGACAACGGCGACGGAATGATAGACTGCGCCGACTCTTTATGTGCGGCAACGCTGGAATGCTCTAAAAATGAAAAACCGGTCGTCGAATTGTTCATCATGTCCCACTGCCCTTACGGCACCCAGGTAGAGAAGGGTATTCTGCCTGTTGCAAGGCTTCTTGGGAACTCAATGGACTTCAGCGTGAAATACTGCGATTATGCGATGCACGGCGAGAAGGAGCTGAAAGAGCAGATGCTTCAGTACTGTGTACAAAGGGACTACAAAGACAAATACCTGGACTATCTCGAATGCTTCCTCGCGGAAGGGAATACGGACGAATGCATAACCAAGACGGGGCTTGACAGAACGAATCTCAACTCATGCATTAACGAGACCGACAAAAAATACGAAGTAACTCGAGGATTCAAAGACAAATCCACCTGGCAGAACGGCTATTTCCCGCAATTCAAGGTGTACAAAGACCTTAATGTGAAGTACAAAATTCAAGGCTCGCCAACAATAGTGTTGAACGGAGTTATAGTGGATCAACCAAAATTCAGAGACCCTCAGAGCCTTCTGGATCTGATATGCAAAAGCTACACCAGCAAGCCTCCCGCATGCAGCCAGAAGCTGTCGACTGAAGTCTACTCAGCAGGTTTCGGATTCAACAAGGTCTCTGGCGGTGATTCTACATCAGCCGTCAGCGGATAATTTTTTTTTATGAAATAAATTTAATAAGAATAAAAATGGATCACCAAACCGAATCCCACCCGGACAAAAAGGGTACGGACATAAACAAATACATCGACCTGAAACGAATCAAAAGAGTCTTAAAGCTCGACAAAAGGATATTCAAAGAGATCCGCGACGACAAGAACGCATTCATACCTGCGCTGACAGTGCTCTATGTGTCAAGCCTCGTGCCTATGATGTTCTCTTTTCTTTACACTCTTGACTCCTACTTCTTCCATTACAACTTCTTCGCCAACTTCGGCGGATACTTCGGAAGTGTTTTCGGCTTTCAAAGCATGGGTATGCTGTTTTTCGGAATGATCGTCAGCCTGGTCCTGACTGTGTTCTTCCTGCCGTTAGGTTGGTTCATAGGAGCAGGGATACTGCACCTTATAGCAAAGGCCTTGGGCGGCAAATCCAGCTTCAAGGGATATATGTATGCTACAGCCTACACAAGAGTCCCGGCAGTCCTGACGTTCATCCCCTTCATCGGGGGACTTATCGGCGGCCTGTGGTCCCTCGCCTGCCTCGTCGTTGCAACAAGAGAGACACAGGAAT
>JAPLHL010000400.1 GCA_026389655.1 Chloroflexota bacterium | reverse complement strand
ATCTTCTTAGCCATATCTTCACTGGCCAGCAATATGGCGCAAGCACCATCGGAGACAGGTTTCCTGTCATATTCGGTCAGCGGTTCTGCCAGCATTTTGGATTTCATAACATCAGCTACTGTTAACCTGGCAGCTTCCTGTGCATAGGGATTATTCAGTGCATTCCCTTTATTCTTGACCACAACCCTGGCAAACTGCTCACGGGCAACTTTATATTTATCCATATACCGCCTGGCTTGCATGGCGCCGCAGATGGTATAGTCCAGCCCGATCTCTCTGTGAAAAATATGATCTACAGAGCAGTTTTCAATCATCGAAACATCGGTCATTGATTCACAGCAATGGCTTACTACCAGCACCAGCTTATGATGCCCTGATAGTATCTTCATGGCACCATACATGACAGCATATGCACCGTCATCAGCCACCTTGGATTCATCCTTAAGATGTGAACCCGTTACCTCCGGAACAGGACAAGAGGAAATCGTCCTGCCGTCCCAGTGGTCCTGTGAATTGCTCACTACGGCATCAACGTCTTTAACAAGCGAGACGCCTGCTTCTTCAGCTACTTTATCGGACACCTCCAATACAAGCTGGCTCAGGTGTTTGTCCAATTTCGTAGCTTCATACTTCGTTTGAGCTGCAGCTACAATGCCAACACGGTCAAGCATATAAGGCCTCCTTACCAAGTTAAATATCGATCAGTATGTATTCAATTCGGTAGCTAAATCGACAATTTATGAACGCTCTGCTTTTAACGGACCATCCAACTGCCTACAAGGTCATTCACGGTCCGATTCTTTGAAACCTTTGATCAGAATTTTAGCATTCTCTTTCCACTCGAGGAAAGACTCCAATCTCCATATGGCATAGTCGTTAGCCAGGTTCCAGTAAAGCCTGTCCATCGGGCTGGCAAAATCCTGTAAGCCCTTTTGAATAGCCGACCTGGCTTTGGTCTTTCTGAACTGAAGTTCCTCTTCCACCCCTTTCGAATAAACTTCCAGGCTGGATATGAGTTCCTCCTTGCTGATTCGGCTTCCGAACCATAACTTCAGAATAATGGGTTCCCGCTCGCCGGCATTAACAGGCGGCTCTTTAACCCATCGCTTCAGTTCTCGGCGGCCTGCAGCAGTAATCTCGAATTTGTTGCGGGAAGGTAGCTTCTCTTGCTCGATTCTCTCGGATTTGACCAGGCCTTCATCAGCCATGGCATTCAGATTGCGGTATATCTGGCTCATAGCCGGACGCACAAATCTGAAAAACTTCTTCGATATCTCATATCCTGTCATCGGAGAATAGCTAAGGAATCCCAACAAAGTATGTTTTAAAGAAGCCATAGTATCACTTGTGCCTCAGTATTATATATTCCCCCTGGGTCATACTCGTATCATAATGACGTATGTATCGTTCGCTTGTCAAGAGCATATTTACCTGTTTTAGCCCTCGATTCCCGCAATTTTTTTAACCATGTTTTTGCGGGCATCTATATCATATTGTGATGTAATCGCTATGCTTTCCATTATGGGTGAACCGCCTCCATGGTAATTGGCCATCATGGTAATTCCACCGGTCGATGAGCAGAGCACATCGCCGATATGCATCCAGAGTTTAATCGCATCATTAATGTTGATGCTGGGATTGCGCATCGTATATTTCTTCAGTAAATCCGCCGTAACCGGGTTAGTGAAGTCAGCTTCATGGGGGAAAGTAGCCGGAATCCCGCCTGAAATTTCGCATAGGATCTCGTATTCACGGTATACAGCCTCACCAGTAAGACACCGGCCCACATTACAGTAAATTGAATTGGGAATATAGCTTCCCGGTCCATAGGTGACCAGACCGGTCCCCGGCATGTATACCTCAGGTTTACCAAGTGCGGAACCGGTATAGCCGGCAGCATATCCTAATTCGGCGGTGCGGATTATCTCAGCCAGGCGGTCGCGCACATGTGACGCTTTCGCAATGCCGTTGTATTCAGCCGCCAGGGCTACCGTGCCAAGTAACAGTTCACCTAAAGCCGGTTTGCAGCCGGAATAACTATGCCGATGGAAAAGCGCAAATAAGAGAGCCGCTACGCCGCCATGTGAAGTTTCACCACAGAGAAACACCCTTTCCCAGGGAATAAAACAGTTATCAAAGATAGTATAGGAATCCGAAGAACCTTGAGCAAAACCTTTTTTAAATACATCCCTCTCGCGTATATTGTGGAATGTCACTACCTGTTTAACGCCTTCCCAATCAGCGGGAACAGCGAAGGCCACTGCCCAATCCTTCTCTTCGGGCAACAATGACCGGGTAGGGACCACCAGTATCTCATCAGCTATTGATGCCAGGGAATTATGCACCTTGCAGCCGCGAACTACTATGCCATCGCTCTTGCGTTCGACAACATGCACATAAAGATCCGGATCGATTTGCTGGCTCGGGCGTTTCATCCTGTCTCCCTTGACATCGGTTTGAGCGCAGCAGCCGACAAGGTCTTCTCTCTGAAAACGCTCAAGCCATTTCTTGAAATTCTTATGATACTCGGTTGAGCCCTTGTTTTGTTTATCCGCCTCATATGAAACATTGTAAATCGTATTTGAAGCATCAAGACCCATGCAGCGTTGAATACATCCCCAGACAAGCTGACAGAGTGCACGGGTCATATCCTGCTTTTTGTGCAGGTCATCAGTGCTGTGGCAAATATGATTAAAGCGGTTTATCGTTTCACCGGTAAGATGGCTTTTGACCGTCAGAAGGTCTTTGTATTTCGGATCGCTGACCAGGTCAAAAGTAATGCCCATAACATCTATGCTGGGCATCATCATTTCATCATCTCTATCAATAGTCTTCCCGTTAAAATAGATGTTATGGTTTTTCTTTCTCAGTCCTTCAATATATTGCTTTTTTGTTCTCATATGTCTCCTTTGTTAATAAAGTGAGCTATTGATTCCTCCGCTAAAAGCGAAATACAAATTACTACCTTATGTGGTTTACAATGATTTGCCTTCAGCGCCGCGCCATGGCTTAATCGGCTCGGCTTTTATGCCCGCCAGGTTCTTGACAAGGTTTTTCCTTTCTTCCAGGTCATACTCTTTCAACAGGGCAATGGCTTCCATCACAGGAGACCCTCCACCGTGCAGGTGAGCGTACTGGAGAAGCCCGCTGTACTCAGAGGAAGTCAAATCGGCAATAAGCCTCCAGAGCCTTTCCTGGTCTTCAGACGATACACCGGGGGCCCTCTTCATATATTTCTTCAGCAGCGGTCCCGTGTAGGGATCAAGAAAGTCTTTTTCAGTTGGGATTGTCGCCGGGATACCGCCTGCTATCTCAGCCAGGCCCTTATCTTCGTTGTATATGTTTTCACCGGCATGGCGTCTTCCAACATTGGCATATACTGGATTAGGGGTGCAGGTACCGCAAGGTTGGATCTTACCGAAAACCGAGCTGGCTGTCCCGGCTGCGTAAGTCAGCTCAGCTACAGAAAGCATCTCCGCCAGTTTCATTTCAATATGCTTTGACTTTCCAACCCCGTTATATTCAGCAGCCAGCGCCGATGCGCCGACAATGATATCCACCATGGCAGGCTTGCAGCCGCAGTAGCTATTCCTGTGGTTCAAGGCAAACAGCAGTGCCAACCGGCCTCCAAACTCCCATTCACCCCTTTTCGTCCCGCTCATAAACACCCTTTCCCAGGGCACGAAAACATCATCGAAAAGTACCATGCCTACAACATCTCCAGTTTCCGCAATAGGAGCCTTGATCGTTAGACGGTCCTTGGGAACTCTATAGCGGGCCAGTATAGTAACCCCCTTGGTATCGCCCGGTATAGCGAAAGCAACCGCCCAATCGTCCTCCTCTTTGGTCAACGCACGGGTTGGAACGATGATCAGTTCCTCAGCAACCGGGGCTATACCTATATGGGTCTTGCATCCCCTTACAACGATACCGTCTTTACGCCTTTCGACCACATGAAGATATGCGTCCGGGTCAGCCTGCTCATGGGGTCTGGCTTTCCTGTCACCTTTGATATCCGTCTGTGCGCAGTTGCCGATCCACTGGTTTTCCTGGTATTTCTTCATATATTCAAGGAAAGTCTGGTAATACTTGGTACCCAACGCTTGGTCCATTTCCCATGTAGCTACCGACACTGCATTCAAAGCATCCATACCCATGCAGCGCTGCATGCAACCGCCGGCCAGCCGGCAGTTGGTCCGCACCATCATCTGCTTTGAAAGAAGGTCCTGCGGGCTTTGATGAATGTGCAGGTAACGGTTTATCGTGTTTCCCGTAATATGTGACTTAACTGTCATAAGGTCTCTGTATTGGGGATCCATGGGCAATTCCATCGTGGTCGCAACACAGTTAATGGCAGGCATAAAGACCTTGTGGTCCCTGGCTATAGCCTCACCGTCCATCCTGACATTGGGCTTCATCCTTCGTAGATTCTCAAGATAGTCCTTTTTGGGCCTCAGCGGTTTCATAGCAGCCATGGTG
>JAPLHL010000216.1 GCA_026389655.1 Chloroflexota bacterium | reverse complement strand
GAAAGCAAGGAAAAGCGTTTTATGTTCATCCGCGGGAGTAGTCAGGCGGAAATTTTTCCCAATCAACTCTTCCCTTGAATATCCCATGCTGTTACTGGCAGTGAAATTGACATAAGTAAAATTCCCTGCAAGATCCAACTCAAAATAGGCGTCTTGCATACGTTCCAATATCGTTCTGAATCTCTCTTCGGAGTAGGACAGCGCGTCTTCCATCCGTTTTTTCTCTGTGATGTCCATGAAACTGCCCATGACCGCCCTGGCCCCGGCATATTCGATCGAAGTGACCCGTTCCATGACCCAGGTGGAAGTGCCGCTTTTACTTATGAATCGAAATTCGTAAGGGCTATTGTTTGATGGATGTTTCAAATTCTCAATTGCCCGGGTCCGCACTGCTTCCCTGTCATCGGGGTAAACTAGATCAAGAGAGCGGATGCCCAATAATTCATTCTTAGAATAACCGGAGAGTTGTTCGAACAGGGGGCTAACGTAAACAAATTTGCCTTGCTGTGAGATGTATATGCCTGCACCAGTGGTCTGAAGAAATGCCTGTGCTAGAGATGGGAGGTTATCCAGATTGCCCTGGCTACGTTTACTACTGTGGCTGAGTTTCGACTGCTTCACCGTGCCTACCCTATCCCGGTACTTTTCTAATATTACGGGCAATATATGCTTAATTCCTGATATAAATATAGAATTGATGTATTAGTCAATTGACGAAGAATTATGCATTGATATGAATTATATCATGCAAGGTCAATGTTTAGCTGTGCGTGATAACGATTTGTTTATTAGCCGATAGCCGCTCCTCGGGCGATTTTACGGAAATGAAAACCGTAAATTGCACAGGTTATAGAGAGCGGGAACAATCTGGGTTTTCTGAATACCGTCCATGTCATCAATTTCCAGAAATATCCCCTGCCTTTCTCCTTAATTCCCAATATCCATACTGATCTAATCAGAGCGCTGATATGTTCGGTTCGAAATTTCCAGGCGCTTTTTGGCCGCGGCCGATATTCGCTCAGAAATGTCTTGACGCGATCATAATATTGTTTAGGTGAGTAGATAGTGTTGACGACCTTCTCATAACCTGCAACCAGCAGGTTGCGGTTCATCTTGGGTATGAAGTTTATTGAGTAGTCCGTATTATTACCGCCAAAGTCCCCGGTGATCCGGTCCTCTTTTTTCAGGCGTTTGTACAATCTTGTACCTGCAGGTGCGTGCAACAATCCGACCATAGCGGTGACGATGCCGCTTTTTTGAATGAAATTTATCATTTCCTGAAAAACAGATTGAGAATCACTATCGAAGCCGACAATGAATCCGGCCTGTACTTCGATACCCATATGCTGCAATTTCTTGACGGCGTCTACCAGGTTGCGGCTCTGGTTCTGTGTTTTACCGCATTCAGCGAGGCTTTCCTCATTGGGTGATTCAATTCCAATGAAGGCCATATTGAAGTTAGCCTTAACCATGAGATTTATGAGTTCATCATCATCGGCAAGGTTTATGGATGCCTGTGTGTAGAAGGAGAAGGGGAATTTCCTGGTTCGAGACCATTCCGTGATGGCCGGCAATATTTCTGATTTTAATTTTCTTTTATTACCAATAAAATTGTCGTCTACAATAAAGACACTGCCGTTCCACCCTGCTGCGCGTACAGCATCAAGCTCTCTCTCGATCTGTTCTTTGCTTTTGGTCCTGGGCATATGTCCATTGAGTACCACTATATCGCAAAATTCACAGTCAAACGGGCAGCCGCGGGAATATTGAATGGACATGGATGAGTACTTCTTCATATTTACAAGGTCCCATTTGGGGAGAGGAGTTTTACTGATATCTGCCAACTGGTCGGAAGTGTAAATCCGTTGGGGTGTGCAGTTTTGCAGGTCAGACAGAAACTGCGGCAATGTTATTTCTGCTTCGTTTAGCACAAGATGGTCGACGCATGTGAAGTCCTCGTATTCTGTGGTAAAAAGCGGGCCTCCTGCCACTGTGCGGGCGCCCAACTTTTTACATAATTCAAGAACATTTTTCGCCGATTCTCTTTGCACAACCATAGCGCTGATAAATACAAGGTCAGCCCACTTTATATCCTTGTCCTTGAGTTTGGTGGTGTTCATATCAATCAGCTTGAGTTCGAAACCGGACGGAAGCATGGCTGCTACAGTCAGCAATCCCAGCGGCGGGAATGCCGCTTTCTTGGAAACAAATTTGAGCGCATGTCTGAAGCTCCAGAAAGTGTCGGGATATTCGGGGTTTACGAGTAATATTTTCACTATTTTATAATTCTCCTAAATGCGGAAACGCGGGTTTATAGCAACTTATACAGCAAGTATAGCACGTGAAAATGCATCAGGTAATCGGTAGTTGTACTTATATTAGATGATCTTTGTGGAATTGTGCCAACGCTACAGCGTTATTGAGAGTTGATTTCTCTTGGGCATAGAGCGAAGTAATAGGTCATTTTAATATGGATATTCGAAAATAATGAGCCCGGGCAATCGATTTTATTCTGCATTATTGGAGTACGGCAAGGTGGCTAACATGGTAAAATTTAGTATATTAATCTCGTTGCGAGACAGAGGTGAACATGCCGTTTCAGCAGTGGCTTCTAGTAAATATACCGACATGGGCGATCGCTGCCATTATGATAGCTGTGGCGGTAGGGACTGCGGTGGGAGGCGTGTTGCTGGTGCGCCGTTTTGTCAACGTCGGCAACTTGAAGCACCATCATGATGTTGCCGGCCCGATTTTCAGTACGCTAGGTGTCGTATACGCGGTATTGCTTGCCTTCGCAATTGTAATCGTGTGGCAAAATTTCGATATGACGCAAAATAGCGTGATACGTGAAGCGAATTATTACGGTGATATTTACCGTGATTCAGTGGGCTTGCCTGAACCGTTACGGAGCCAGCTCACAGCGGGGATGGACGATTATATCAACGCCATCATCGATGACGAGTGGAAGTTGCTGGCAGTCGGCCAGCGAAGTATGATCGTCCAGGAAAAATCAGACAAGATATGGAAGTTAATTGGCAATTTCGAACCGAAAACAGACAAGGAGAAGATTATTTTTGCGGAAATCCTGAACCGGGCTAACACTGCGGGAGAATTGCGCCGCCAGCGTATAGCGGACGCTTCAACCGGCATCCATCCCGTACTGTGGTTTGTATTGCTTTTCGGCGGTATTATTACGGTGGCGTTTACATTCTTCTTTGGTTCGGAAAACCTGGGAGCGCAACTTATTATGACTACGCTGCTGGCAGTACTGATTGTACTGATACTTTTTACCATATTGATTATGGACTTCCCGTTTAGTGGCGATCTTTTTATCTCGCCGGATGCTTTCAAGCAGGTACTGCAGAATTTGAAGAGTTGAAAAGGTGATATTATTCTGCTAGAAAAATTACTTCGCTATTTGCGATAAAAACAGTTTGCACGTAAAATAAACATATATTTGGGCCGGGGCTGGAAGGTCCCGGTTTATGTTTTTGATAATCATGTCTGATAAACAGGGAACAACCAAACCGGTAAAAGGCGCAATAGTAATATCCTCCGAGCTGTGCAAAGGGTGTGAGCTTTGCATTCACTTCTGTCCTAAAAATGTCATATCACAATCCGATAAACTGAATGCCTCGGGTTACCTATGCGCTGTTTTTAATGACAACGGCGAATGTACCGGTTGCGCAATCTGCGCTTTAGTCTGCCCGGAAGTAGCGATCGAGGTGTTCCGTGGCTAAAATTTTTATGGACGGCAATAGCTCAATCGCTGAGGCAGCCATAAGGGCTGGTTGCCGCTGCTATTTCGGCTACCCGATAACTCCGCAGAACGAAATAACCGAGTATATGGCCACCCATCTGAGCCGGAGAAAGGGATGTTCATTCGTCCAGGCTGAGAGCGAAGTGGCGGCAATCAACATGGTTTATGGCGCCAGCATTGTGGGCGCCAGGGCGATGACGTCATCATCAAGTCCCGGCATTAGCCTTAAGCAGGAGGGCATTTCTTATCTGGCGGCATGTGAATTGCCTGCCGTGATTGTTAATATGCAGCGCGGTGGTCCCGGGCTAGGCAGCATTGCAGCTTCGCAAGGGGACTATTTCCAGGCAACGCGGGGAGGCGGGCATGGTGATTACCGCACTATCGTTTTAGGCCCGTCATCCGTTCAGGAACTCGCTGACCTGACGATGCGCGCCTTTGATCTGGCAGATACATATAAAATCCCTGTGATTATTCTTGGCGACGGCGTATTGGGCCAGATGATGGAGCCGGTAGAATTTAAGAGGGAAGCGCCTGCCGAACTCCCTATAAGACCAGGCGCCTTGAGGGGAGCCCATGGTCAGGCAAGCAGAATTGTAAAAACCTTTACGTCCAATCCCTCGGAACTTGAGGAGATTAACTGGAGCCTGTTCAGGCGATACGCATTAATTAAGAAGGAAGAGACCACTTACGAAACATTCATGGTTGATGATGCCAAGCTGGTTGTTGTAGCGTTCGGAATTGCCGCAAGGATTGCCAGGGGCGCCATCCGGAATGTACGTGCTGAAGGCTTGAAGGTGGGCTTAATGAGGCCCATCACGTTGTGGCCTTTTCCCGATGAGCCGCTAAAAGAACTGGCCAAGACTGTTAAGCAGTTCCTGGTATTTGAGATGAATATGGGACAGATGGTCGAGGATGTTCAGCTCTCTTTGCTGGGGCAGGGGGAAGTCTCCTTTTACGGAAGGCCTGGCGGCGTCATTCCGACCCCGAGTGAAGTAGCACGCGTGATCTCCCGTCTCTATTATCAGAAAGGTTTGAAATAGTGAAAAACGTATATACAAGGCCCAAATCGCTTAAAAAGACCCCGTTTCATTATTGCCCGGGTTGCGGACATTCAGTTGCGCACCGGCTTATTTGTGAGGTAATTGATGAAATGGGGTTGCGGGACAATACGCTGGGCATACCTCCGCCCGGTTGTTCGGTCTTCGCCTACAACTACTTCGATGTAGATATGGCGGAATCAGCCCACGGCAGGGGCGCTGCAGTTGCAACGGGTATAAAACGCGCCTTTCCCGAGATCGTTGTATTCACTTACCAGGGCGATGGTGACCTGGCGGGAATAGGTACGGCGGAGACTATACACGCTGCCACCCGCGGCGAGAATATAACCACGATTTTTATTAATAACGCTGTCTACGGCATGACTGGCGGGCAGATGGCGCCTACCACGCTCCGCGGCATGAAAACCAGTACGACGCCGTACGGGCGTGATCATATCCTGGAAGGCCACCCCATTAAGATGAGCGAAATGTTGGCGATGCTGGACGGTGTGGCTTACATAGAGAGAGTGGCAGTGAATTCTCCGCTCAATATAAGGAAGACAAAAAAGGCCATTGCCAAAGCATTTGAGATGCAAATTAATAAACGCGGTTTTGCGATGGTAGAGATATTGTCGCCCTGTCCCACCAACTGGAAAATGA
>JAPLHL010000346.1 GCA_026389655.1 Chloroflexota bacterium | reverse complement strand
ACATCGCCCAGCGTATTGGCTGGTTTAATGAAGAAGCCGGGAACGGCCGCGTCGTTGAACTCTTTCATGTATTTGCAGAACGCGAGCCAATTTTTCTCATCTTCCGGCGAGACCTTTGCTATTTCCTTTGCCGATTCCTCTATGGAAAGAGGGTATTTCATCTTCGTCCCGTCTTTAAGGTACACCGTGAAAATCGGATCAGGGGCTATCAGTTCCACTTCCTTGCGTAGAGTTGTGCCCAGCCTTTGGAAACACCAATCCATTACCTGGGTGTCCTCAATAATGGAAGCGCCGAGATCGAAATAATACCCGTTTTTTTCAAAAGTTGAACAGCACCCGCCTATCAGGTTACTTTGTTCCAGCAGTAATACCTTGCGTCCCTTTTTTGCCAGTAAGGCTGCTATACCCAGACCTCCCACACCGGCACCGATAACAACTACATTGTAATCAGCCAATTGGCACCTCCGCAGATATTATTTGATTATTAACGTCACCGCCTACGCATGCCCCTGTTTTGTCATGGGGGATTCTATACGGTTATGCTACAATCTGCAACTGGAACTGTGCATACCAGTGCACAGTCTTATAAGGAGCCATATCATGGAGAAGCGAAAAAAGACGGTCAGGCCGTTCGCAGTCAAAGTTCCGGAGAAAAAATTGATGGCCGACCTGGAATTGCTTCGCGAAAAAGCTCTTGAACTGGGGGCCGCCGGCGCTGAAATCATACCCGCAAACCAGTTGGTAGTGGATGAGCGTGTGAGGTTGAAGTGCATAGTGCCGAGGTGCTTGCGTGCCGGTGAAACGCCCAACTGCCCGCCCAATGCGCCGGACCTTGATCTTGTCAGGAAAGCCTTCGCCAGGTATTCGTGGGGAATATTACTTAAAACAAACATGGAGCCGATAGAAGATTACGCTCCCGGCCATCTGGATAAATCGGGTGTGGACAGGACACTTCTTTTTCACCAGAAAACAGGTAAGATCATCTATGACCTGGAGCGGTTGGCCTACAAACGGGGCTATTACCTGGCTATGGGCCTGGGGGGAGGTTCCTGTAAAGACTACCTGTGCCATGGCCTGGTCTGCCAGTTCAAAGACAGCGGCAGGTGCCGCTTCCCGCTCAGGTCGCGGCCTGCCATGGAAGCAATGGGGATTGATGTTCTGGATATCATAAAAAAGGTTGGCTGGGATGCCTATCCTCTGCTGGATGAGCTGGATAAGACTCCCTGCGCCACATCCGTTGGACTGGTCTTAATATATTGATAAAGGGGTGCGAAAATGCCGAAAAGTGCTGTAGAGACAGTGGAGGAATTCCTTTCCGACGATCCCAAGAAATGGGGCAAGCTCTCCAGCGATATCAATTACCGGCGCCTGGAGCTTCTCCTGTTGCGTGATATATTGCTGGAATTAAAGAATTTGAATAAATGACACTACCCTGATCGTGTTGTTAACTCTTTTTCTCAATGGCGATTTTAATTCTCATAAACGCGCCGCATATCGCCCCGGCAAATGACAGTGCTACGCAGATTAATAAATATGGATTTAAAGTAGTTGCATATCCCAATAGGGCGAATAATCCTAGAAATACGAAGGCATGGATGGTTATGTTGTTGCTAAGAAAGCGGTAATGTATTTTCTCGTAGTATTTTGTATTTTGCATTTATATCTCCTTAATACTGTTATCAACCATCCACAATCCGTATAAAATTGTAACACAGGCTGTAACATGATGACAGGTGTGACTGGCATTACGGTATTTGTAATTCTACGGGGAACCTGCATTCTGAGCCAATCTGATATTGTGACTATGTAATCTGGATGGCAATAATTGAAACAATTGAATGTAATGAATTTACAAGGATGGTGGGCCGCTATGGACAGTTCCCGAACTCCTATGGGGCGTATTGCGGCGCTCCGGCAATTGCTCATAGGAGGATAAAATGACCGATCCAAAATGTTCTGAATGTGGATGTACAACATCGCCTGATGCTACTAAATGTCCAAATTTCGGCCACAAATATGACGAGGCAACAACCATGGTGGTGTCAAAGAACAACGATAACAGCATTACGGCCGGCCATATTGGCTACGCGATTCAATGCGAGCTTCATGGAAGTATTCACATAACATCCAGTTTGGCGGCGTCGTCGACCAGATGCCCGTTTTGTTGATGCTTGGAACTGACGGCTATATGATTGATTGCAATGGAGTAACCACATTTGTCATTTTGTGTAGTTTGACGTAAAGTTGATTTGTATAGGTATACTTAAGGATTTCTATTTGCAAATAGTGACTGATAAAAAGCGTTTGCAGAAAGATCAATCAGATGGGGGGCAGGGGATAACCCGGTCATTTGTAAATGATCGGGTCTTTGTGTTTTACGGTACTTGTTTACAGGAAAGATGACAGAAAAAACCAAAGGTTAAATCAAACAATATATCTCCCCAGAATGGTTTAATGTAAGTGATTTTTTGTAACTAAACACCAGGAGGGAAAGAAATGAAAATCCGTCGTATGGCTTATTTGTGGGTGGCTGTGCTGGTTATTGCCGCCACTGTCCTTAGTTCGTGCGTTCCAGTGCCCCAACCAACCCCGAAGGGCATCCAGTTCCTACCCAATATGGGCCAACATATTTCGCCGCTGGCGCCCAAGGGTTCCACATTTGAACCGTTGAATCCCGGCCTGGCCGACAATCCAAACTGGCTGGCCGGACAGGCGGCTACTACCCTGGTGAGTCCGGATAAAAAGACCCTGCTGGTCCTGACGAGTGGCTTCAACCGCGTCTTTAGGACCGACGGCAAGCCGGATGCCTTCGGCACCTATTTCAACTGGCCGGATTCGCAAGAGTACGTGTTCGTCTATGACATTTCGACGAACAAGCCGGTCAAGAAGCAAGTGATCATGGTCCCCAATACCTACTACGGGATGGTCTTCGATCCTTCCGGGACTGCTTTCTACTTATCCAGCGGACTGGGGGACCTTCCCTATGAC
>JAPLHL010000313.1 GCA_026389655.1 Chloroflexota bacterium | reverse complement strand
TGGCTGAAATCAAAAAAGAAGTCCCCGTAGCCCCCCTTAAAGATGAGCTGATTGGACCAATGGCCAAACGTATAGCTTCCAGCGCCCTCGATCTCGGCTACAACTGGCAGAAGCTAAATAAATTCATATACCAGGACAAGTGCCGCACCAAATGCGATAAATGTGACCTGGGCTGCCCGTATCAAGCCAAGTGGAATGCACGCATGTTTGTTAAAGAGGCAACCGACAAGGGGGCCACCTTGCTTGATCTGGCCAGGGTAAACAAGGTCATTATAGAAGGGAAGAAGGCCACCGGTGTGGAATTCACCCGGAATGGCAAGAAACAGATCGCCCAGGCCGATCTGGTGATAGTGGCTGCCGGCGGCATCGGCTCTCCGCAGGTGCTGCAGAACAGCGGCATTAAGAACGCCGGGGCCAATTTCTTCTATGACCCGCTAATTGCTGTATTCGGCACAGCCAAAGACATAGACGGCGGCACGGAAATGCCTATGGCCATGGGGCAGCATATGCTCGACGATGGCTACCTGATGACCGACATGACCCTCCCCTGGCTGATCTATGACATGTTCACTGCCGAGGTCGGCCGCATCGATAAGCTGGCGCAGCACCGACATCAGCTGACTGTAATGATCAAAGCTAAGGATACACTGGGAGGCAAGATCACGGGTAATAACATCAGAAAACCGTTCACAAAAGTGGAGCGTGGCAAGCTCATGCATGGATACGAACGAGCCAGGAAAATACTCACTAATGCCGGCGCAAAAGACATCTTTAAGACGTGGTGGATCGCTTCCCACCCGGGAGGGACCTGCAAGATTAACGATATCGTCGACTCCAACCTCAAGACCGAGTATGACAATCTCTATGTTTGCGACTGCTCAGTGATACCGGACGAATGGGGCCGCCCGCCGGTGCTATCCGTACTCGGCCTCGGCAAACGGCTGGCAAAACACCTGGCAGGAAGCAAAGTGGAAGCTAAGTCTACAGCTTCAGTATAGCCTGTTAAATAGGAGCAGGCAACAAGGATTTGTTAAATGGCTTTACCCCTGTTTGAAAAATATCCTGCTTTAGAAAAACGGCTTCCCTGGATTTCATTGGGAAACTGGCCAACACCTGTGCAGAAACTAGAAACCCTGGGCAAGACAATCGGCTATCCTAATATCTGGATCAAACACGATGACCAGTCATCAGGTACCTACGGCGGCAACAAAGTACGAAAACTGGAGTTTATGCTGGCGGATGCCTTGAAAAAAGGCTATAAGTGGGTCATTACGTATGGAGGCATAGGTACTAATCATGGCCTGGCCACCGTCATTCACGCCAAACACCTGGACATGAGAACAGCTCTGATTCTTGTAAAGCAGCCTCTGACCGATCACGTGCAGGAAAATCTACTCCTGGACCGCCATTTCGGCGCCGAGATTCACTACGCATCACGTATTATAATAGCCGGATTTCAGACCGTCGGAGTGTATCTGAAACACGGCAAGGTCTACTTCATCCCGCCTGGAGGCTCGTCTACCCTCGGCAGCCTGGGTTATGTAAATGCCGCTCTTGAGTTGAAGCAACAAATTGATGCCGGGCTTATACCAGAACCGGAGTACATCTTCTGCGCGCTGGGCTCCAAGGGTACAATGGCAGGCCTGCTTGTAGGCACAAGGTTGGCAGGGATGAAAACCCGGGTTGTAGGCGTACGGGTTGCCGAGTTCTGGATAACCAGGCCGGAGAATATAGTGGGCCTTGCTAACCGCATGATGGCATTGCTCCACAGCCGCGATAAAAGTGTTCCTCCGCTTAAGTTTTCCTTGGACGATGTACAGGTAATCCACGATTTCTTCGGCGGCGAGTATGGAAGGGTGACGCCTGAAGGCAAGGCTGCTATGGCGCTGGTATGGGAGACGGAAAAAATAAAGCTGGAGCTGACATATACAGCCAAGACATTTGCGGCCATGCTTGATTTTATTCAGAAACACCCGGAGGTAAAAAACGCGCCCCTGCTTTACTGGCATACATATAACGCAGTGGATTTTACCCATGTCCTGCTTGAAGACCACGACCACACCAAGTTGCCGGAGTCCCTGCAGTGGTGTTTCCAGAAGAACATGGTACCATGCCTGGGTGGCGATCCTGATAACCAGGGCCCGCCCGGCCGGTAAATATTTCAAATTTTTCACCCTGGCTACCTTAATCACGGAAGGGATAGCCAGGCCCAGGCACTAGCTTTTACCGATCACGGAAGCTGCAAGCACATTAGGTCCGCAATGGACACCGATGACCGGGCTGATCTTACTGCGGTATATTTTTTCCTTGGGGTAAAAGTCTCCGATCCGGTCGGCCAGCTCTTCCAGTTCCACCTGAGTGGTGGCATCTTCGATAATGACCTCTTCAATCCCCGGAGTATCTTTAACCAGCTTGACCAGTGCATCCTTAGCTTTCTCCCGGCTGCGGGTTTTGGCCACTGGCATAGTGACGCCATCTTTCAAAGTAATGATGGGGTTCAGCTTCAGGAGGCCACCCATCAAAGCTCGCACCTTCCCGATACGTCCGCCCTTCAGCAGATATTCGAGAGTATCGAAGATCATGTAGGCGTGTGTGCGGGGCAATAAATCCCGTATCAGGTCAACAATTTCCTTCAATTTAGCCCCTTTTTCAGCAGCCTGGGCCGCTCTCAAAGCAGGCAGGAACAACCCGCCACAAGTAAGACGCGAATCTATTATCTCAATTTTGCATATGTCTCCCACCAGGTTCTTGGCCTGCAATGCGCTTTCACAGGTAGCACTTAGACCCCCCGAAATAGTCAGCACAAGTATCTCATCCGTCTCTTTTGCCAGCTTTCTATAAAGTTCGGTATAAAGGCCGGGTGCCGGGGCTGACGTGGTCGGATGAACCTTGTCGGCTACCAGTCTTTTGTAAAACATATCCGGTGTGATACTGACGCCATCCTGTAAGGTCTCTGTTCCGAAGAGTACATTCAACGGTATTATGCTTATACCGTACTTTTTCACAACGTCCTGTGTCAGGTCGCCCGTGCTATCACAAATTATTTTCACCATTGTCTATATCCTTCAGCCTGCTTTATTCGGCTGTGTTTTAGCTAATTCTTCATCAAGTAATATCCTGCTCAACGGCTTACCGATAGCTGATTTAGGCAAAGTGTCCCTGATCTCAATAAATCGCGGAACTTTGTATCCCGTCAGCCTTTCCTTGCAATACGTCCTGAGTTCCTCTGCTGTACAGGGGATACCATCCAGCACTACCCATGCCTTCACCGCCTCTCCCTGGTATGCATCGGGGATTCCAGCCACAATCACGTCAACAACTGCATTGTGGGAATGCAAGACCTCTTCAACCTGTCGCGGCCATACCTGGAAACCGCCGCATTTGATCATGTTTTTCTTACGGCTCTGAATGTAAAGGTATCCATCCCCGTCGATATAGCCGATGTCCCCGGTATACAGCCAACCGTCCCTTATCATTTCCGCCGTCTCGCGTGGTCTTTGCCAGTAACTTTGCATTATCTGCGGTGCTTTGATAACTATTTCGCCCGGCTCCCCGGTTTTCATCTCCGTTTCACCAATATCAGCATCTACGATCTTAATAATTACATCGGGTAGCGGCAGACCTACTGCTCCCTCTTTTTGTTTGCCGAAAACCGGTGTTATCACCGCTGCCAGCATCGACTCTGTGAGAGCATATCCCTCAACCAGACGCGCACCAGTTGCTACTTCAAACTTGTCCTTAACCACGGTCATCAACGGTGCCCCACCAGCCACGCAAAATTTGGCGGACTTAAAATTCACCCTGCCCGATTTGACTGATGGATGGTTGGCCAGTGCCATAAACATCGTCGGTACGCCCGGAATGAAAGTTGGTTGGACTTTTCTTATTGTATCTGCCAGGTCATTAATGTCCCTTGGGTTTGGGACCAGGGCAAGAGGGTTGCGGTTTACTATGGCGGTGCTCATCAACGCCACATTCCCAAACACATGAAACATCGGGACGGTAGCAAGTATTATATCTTTCCAAGGTACCATAATTTCCCGTACCCATGTACTTAGTTGGAGGCCGGCCATATAAAGCGAATGATGTGTACCTACAGCAGCCTCAGTAGTTCCCGTGGTACCGCCGCTGAAAAGTAAAAGCGCCAGGTCGGAAGGACCCACTTTTACTTCAGGTTGAGGAGAATTGCGGAACTGCCGCGCAAATGCTGCAAGATCGACATCTCCTTTCTTCAATTTTGCTTTATGATGGCCTTTCTTCTCTTGCAGGAGCGTAAATCCCAGGCGCGTTGCCCAGGGCAGGTGCTCCTTTATTTCCGCTACTATTACCAGGCGTACAGCCGTTCTGGGCTGGATTTGCTTTACCATGTCATACAACGGGCTCAGGCAGATAACTATCTCGGCCCCACATTCCTTCAGCGCGTGTTCGAGCTCAGATTTTGAGTATAAAGGATTAATCGGTGAAGCAATAGCCCCGGCCTTCCAGATTCCCAGGTGACAAAACACCACCTGTGGGCAATTGGGCAGAAGAAGTGCGATACGGTCGCCCTTTTTTACTCTATTGGCCGCCAGTCCCGCTGCCACCGCATTACTTAAATACTCGATCTCACGGTAAGACATCTTCCTGCCTTTGAACAAAAGCACCGGGCTACCCGGCCTCTCCGATAGAGCCTCCCCAAAACAGTCAAGCAGCGTCTTATGTGCATAAGGCTCAAGAGTGTGAGGCATACCAGCATCATAGCTCTTAAACCATGGGTATTTGTCCATTTCAACTACTCCTCTGAAAAAAATTGCGCACTTTCTCCATAAATGAAGCTTTATGCGCTGGGGTAGATTATAGGTGCCCTGGCAGAGATAGAATATACGTAGTAGTTCTTATACCTGCATGAAGAGGCTACGTATTTTATACGTAACTATTGGAATATGACTAACGGGGTTTAGTCATCTTTAGGTAAGATTCCACGCCGGATAGCATAGTGGATCAGTTCCGTTCGATTATGTAAACCCAGTTTTTGCATTACGCGTGCACGATGGACTTCTACTGTTCGAGGACTGATGCAAAGTTTATTCGCAGTCTCAGTGCTGGTAAGCCCCTGTGCAGCCAGGTGAAGCACTTCCCTCTCCCTTGTGGACAGCATGTCATAGGGATCAAGCTTGCTCTCTTCTGCCCTGACAAGGTAAGCTTCGATAGCCCTGTCCGAGATTGGTGGCGCCAGGTAGCGGTGACCTGCAGCCGCCTCACGCACCGCACGCAGAAGTTCCTCCGGCGATGAATCCTTAAGGACGTAAGCTTTAGCGCCGGCCTGCAGCGCCTCCACCACATAGCAATCATTGCCATACATAGATAGAATGATACCGGCTGTCTTCGGCGACTTCTTCCTCGCCTGGCGTATCACCGCCAGTCCACTCATGTCCGCCAACATCAAATCCACTATTAAAACGTCAGGTCGCAGTTGCTGGACCATTTGAGCGGCGTCAACGCCGGTACCCGCCTCACCGGTAACCGTGATATCAGCTTCCGCTTCGAGCAAGGCTTTAATACCATGTCTGACTACATTATGATCATCTACCAGCACCACTGTTGTCATATGCTAATTCCCCTGTTCCCGGCGCGATTTGATCGCCAACGGCAATTCAGCCGAGACTACAGTCCCCTCTCCCGGCGTTGAAGCCAGGCTAAGCCTGCCCCCCACCACCATAGCTCTCCCCTGCATACCGTTTATTCCCCCGGGATACACTTCCGGTAACTCATCCAGCTTAAATCCCGCACCCCGGTCTTCAACCCGGACACAAAGCAGCCTTCTGTCCGACCAGGCTAATACCTTAACATCTTCTGTACCGGCGTGTTTCGCTACATTCTCCAATGCTTCCTGCACTATACGGTAAGCGGCCAGGCTGATGTCAGGCGGCAATTTCTTATGCAGCCCATAGTGTTCGAACCTGACGGCTATATGCGTCCGGGACGTATAACTTTCAAAAAGATAAAGAAGCGCCGGTAATAGTCCGAGATCATCGAGCATTTTAGGCCGCAGCTCCAGCGAAAGGTCTCGTGTCAGGGACATCATCTCATTGATCAGCGATTGTGCTTCGCCAAGCGTATACTTCATTTTGTCCGGGGAAGAGTTCACAGCATCACCAAGTAATAGTTTTAACACTGCCAGTGACTGTCCCAGCCTATCATGCAATTCGCGGGCAATGGCACGTCGTTCGTTCTCCTGGATTTCCACCAATATCCTGGCCATTGAAATAGGGACTTCCATAAGGTCAACATAATATTGGGCCCACGCCGGTTTGTCAATTTACTGAAGTTGATTTAACGTTCTTGCGATTGTATGATTAACACAATTTTGGGTTAGAAAAATGAAAATCAGCGAGATAATTAAGAACCAGGGAAAAAGCCTCTCCTTTGAATTTATCCCGCCAAATACGCCCATCGGTGAAGGCAGGCTACTGGAGCGTATTAACCGGCTCAACACTTTTTCCCCCTCATTTGTATCAGTAACACAGCATGCAGGCCCGAACACTCTGGAAAGAACCAGGCGCTTTGTCGGTAAAATACATCAGGATACTGCTCTTACAGTGATGCCACATATAACCTGTGCCGACCCCGGGAAAACTGAGTTGGCGTCTGTAATTGAGCATTATAAAGGACTTGACGTCGAGAATATCCTGGCATTGCGCGGCGATCCTGAGGAATATGGGACGGATGCGTTCGACGGGAAACTCCACTACTGTTACGCCGCCGACCTGGTCAAATTAATAGCCGGTTATAATAAATTCTGCATCGGCGTGGCCGTTTATCCGGAGGGTCATCCCGAGTCATCTAACCTGGGCATCGATACTGCCCATACAAAAATAAAAATTGGCCAGGGAGCAGATTTCGGCATCACGCAGATGTTCTTTGAGAACTTCCATTATTACCAGATGATGGACCGTTTCCTGCAAGACGGCATCGACATACCGGTCATCGCCGGTATAATGCCCATTACAGACTTTCAGAGAGTTGAGCGTTATGCTGAGTTAGGGGGAGTAGAGTTGCCCATCCCGCTCATTGCCAAATTCGAGGAACTCGAGGACCCTTATGATGTTATCCAGGCAGGGATCGATCTCGCTACCGAGCAGTGTATGGACCTTTGGGAAAACGGTGTGCGCTGTTTTCATTTCTATACGTTTAACCGGGATGAAGCAGTCACCAAGATACTGGATAACCTTGCACCCGTCTTCGGAATAAACAAGTCAAATTAGCAAGTTCCAACAGACCAATTAAAAACCTTAGTTATTTCTTTCCTTGTTTATTGTCCGGATTTAGAATTAATTCAAAAATATATGGCGTTGTTACCGCAATTTATTTATGGTGGGAATTTGCTACCTGAATACATTGACTGCAATCGGCGTTCCCTGTAATATAACCAAGTTCATTAACGTACGTATGGAGGGGCAGACATGCTGGCCTTAGAAGGTATACGGATACTTGAACTGGTACATCTTCCGCCTGGTGAACTCTGCACTATGGTTCTTGGTGATTTAGGGGCCGATATTATCAAGGTGGAGGCATTGCCGCAGTCCGGTGGCCGCGGCGCAGGGGTTTACGCCAATCAAGAAGCTGATGCATTGAAAAGCGCCCAGGCTTTCAATGCACTAAACCGTAATAAAAAAAGCATCCGGCTTAATCTCAAATCGACTGAAGGACAGCAGGTCTTCTACCGGATGCTTAAGGATGCAGATGTTGTGATCGAGGGCTTCCGCCCGGGAGCTGTTAATCGTATGGGAGTCGACTACGAGACTGTGAAAAAGATCAATCCACGCATCATTTACTGCTCGTTAAGCGGCTACGGTCAGGATGGTCCTTACAGCCAGTACCCTGGGCATGATATCAACTATATCTCAATTGCCGGCGCCCTCAATTTGATCGGTTGGCCCGGCCAGCCGCCGGCGATACCTTTGAACTTTCTGGCGGACTTTGCCGGCGCATCCATGCACGGGGTAGCTGGTATACTGGCAGCGCTATTTGTGAGGGAGAGGACAGGCAAGGGACAACTGGTAGATATCTCGTATACCGATAGCGTTGTTACATTCATGACCTTTTTCCTTCAGATGCATTTTAGCAGCGGCCTCACCTTTCCCCGGGGAGCGTGGGCGCTGGCAGGAGGATATCCCTACTACAAGACCTACGAAACAAAGGATGGCAAGCTCATTAGCCTTGGATGTGTCGAGACATGGTTCTGGGAGAATCTATGCAGGGCGATAGGACGTGACGATCTCAAATGTTACGGCCTTAATCCCGGGCATTTTATACAGAAATCGGATGAACCTAAATGGAATGAAGTTGAAGATGAGCTCAAGAAGATATTCCTTACCAGAACACGTGATGAATGGTTTGACCACCTGATCAAGAACGATGTCCCGGTGGCCAAAGTATATACACTGGATGAAGTAGCCAGCGACCCGCAGCTTCTGCATCGTAAGATGATATTGGAACTGGAGCATCCCAAGCACGGCAAGGTCAAACAGCCAGGTATCGCAATCAAGCTTTCGGAAACGCCGGGCCAGGTGAGGGCATTCGCACCTTATTCGGGAGAAAATACCGATGAAGTCATGCAGGCCCTTGGATATTCAAAGTCTGATGTAGAAAGCTTGCGCAAAGCTAACGCAATAGGCTAAAATTTGAGAAACAGGAGGTGGGACTATGGCAGCCAAAGCATTCGTACTCATTACCACATCGGTAGGACAGACCAAATCGGTTCTCACCGCCCTTAAAAAGCTCGACGGCATTAAAACAGTCGATGCAGTAATGGGGCCCTACGATATTATAGCTGTCGTAGAGGGAGAGTCGGTGGATACCGTCGGGAAGCTTATAACTGAGCAGTTCCATAAAATCGGCGGCATCGAACGCACTACTACTTGCCAGACTATCAGGATCGCCTGATACCCTGAAATATGGAATGCATTTTCTGTAAAATTGCCTCCGGGGCTATACCTGCTGACACGGTATATAGCGATGATGATTTTGTGGCGTTCCGTGATATTAACCCGCAGGCGCCTATTCATGATGTCGTTATCCCGCGAAAACACATACCCTCTATAAACAACCTTACAGAGCCGGACCAGGCCCTGGCCGGAAAGATGCTGCTGGTAGCCAGGAAGGTGGCTGAAAAAGAAGGTGTCGCTATCAGCGGCTACAGGCTATCAATTAACTGCGGACCAGATGGCACACAGGTTGTTCCGCATATCCATCTTCACGTGCTGGGGGGACGGCTGTTAACTAACGAACTG
>JAPLHL010000119.1 GCA_026389655.1 Chloroflexota bacterium | reverse complement strand
AAGTTCCTCCTGGTACTTTTCGTTATCATACCGATATGCATGGGCGGATGCTTTTGGATAGGGGTGCAGGCTGACTCTGCGCTCAATATCCACTTGCTGAAATTCATCATGCCGTTCGTCGGTTCAGCGGTAGGATTTTTCTTCACCGCCCTGCTAGTCATGGCCGGGCACAAGCAGGCAGTTCCCGCCACCGCGGAGGAACCAGCCCAACCGTATTCAGACAGACTGGTCAACCCAGGCGCCGAAATTGCCCTTGAGGGCGTACACATTCTTGAAACCTGCGTCCTTAAGCAGTTCGGCGGCTGATAGCGGGGCACCCGTCCAGTGGCTGTAGACTAAATATGTCGCATTCTTATCCAAACTTGATACTGTTGCCGGTATGGTAGACTTTGGCAAATTTACTGCCCCGGGCAAGTGGCCCTTGTCGTAATAACGGGGCGACAGATCTATTATGACCACGTTAGTGGTCTTGTCGAGCAGTTCTTTGGCTTCCTGGGGAGTTAGCCACATCGACGAGACACCTGACGTGGTCTGTTTATATGTAAATCCTGCCACCACTACCGCCGTAATTATGAAAAAGATCGCGTAGAATACCATTACGTGTGACGCTTTCATCGAAGTACTCCTGAATTTTTGTTACAGATATATCGACCTTCCTTAATTTAGTGAACCCAAGATCCGGGAACCCGTCATCCGTGACAGCCGTCCGAGAAGCGGTTCGGCTTTATTGATTGGGCCATTTGTAGATTATTTCGTCTGCAGTAGCAGGTACATGCTACCTTTTGCTTTACTTGTCTTTATTAAAGTAAACCATGTCGCCGGATTTCTAACATCAGTTGGACAGTTTATTTTTTTACAGAAATGAGTAAGGTAAAGGCGTATACTAAAATGCTTAGTGGAATTGCGCTTTTAACTAATTTACTTTAATAAATGCGGTTTCTCTTAGCTAAATTCTGGTTCATACGATGTAAGGATTTACCCTGGTAATCTTCCTCCAACCGGCAGTTATCTTCATTTTTGTAAATGTCCGCAGGAAATTGCTTCATATTGAGAGGATTTCATAATTGAAATTTTAGGTGACGATATTTCTAAAAAAGTCGTAAACTATTGCAACCTTTTTCAGGTAATATGTTTAGAATCCTGCTAATAACTTGGTGAGGTGAAATCGAATGGACATTTCCATATTCGGTATACTTTGGGCGCTTATAGAAAAAGCCTGCGTGGTTTTGGTGATTTTTGTGCTGTTGTTCCACATTAATTTTTTCAAGCGCATGCTGACCGATAAAAAGACCGTTGTTCATCAGGTACTGCTGTCGATCGTATTTGGCGCATTCGCCATCTATGGTACATACAGCGGTGTTGCCACTTCCGGCGCTATAGCAAATATCAGGAATATCGGCCCTATGATGGGTGGATTGCTTGCAGGTCCATGGGTAGGTCTGGCATCAGGACTCATCGGCGGAATCCATCGCTATTTTATCCCAGGCGGGTTTACTGCCGTTCCCTGCGCACTTGGAACAATTCTGAGCGGCGACAATGCACTAAAGCTCGTAAACGTGATAGCAATGCCTATGATCCTCGCCGATACATTCGGCGTTGCAGTCTTCGCATTTCTTCTTCGCGAAATGAGAAAGCCAAAAATTCAATAACGCTCTATTATCCGGGAGGACGCTCAGGTTTTGCTCGATTTTGCAGATATTAGCTCTGCCAGAGCCTGGAGGATATGCCGTACTGCAACCGTCCCATTCATATTACCCCGGGCTGCCCGGTGCTGATAATTTCTTACAGCTATGCAGGGGACACTGTCACTATAATATTTAAGCCTCATATATAAAGGTATAGGTTATTATTAACAAGTATCGATTAAAAGGTAGATACCCTTAAGAATCATTTATTCAATCTGTGATATATGTTCTTCATCTGCTTATAAATTTGGACGAATGTTGCGAAGCGTTCATCATATAACACTCTGTTCTTCTCAGCCGGCGCATAAGTTCGCTTTAATTGTACTAATTTCGACACCTCTGCAAACGATATCTCCCTCATCCCAACTGCTGCAATCCAGGCAGCGCCACGCGCGTTGGCATAAACCGGTTCAGCGACCTGGTTGATCTCAACATTCATCACATCTGCAAATATCTGGCACCAAATATCGGATTGTGCACCTCCACCTACCATGTTAATGACATTCACCTTGCGTCCCAAGAATTTTTCTACCGGTAAGAGCAGCCAGCGTGTATTGAAAGCAATTCCCTCCAGAAAGGCACGGACGATGTCGGCACGCGTGTTATGAAGGGATAAGTTATATAGACCAGCACGCAGGGTCTTATCTTCCACCGGGGCGCGTTCGCCCCAGATCCAAGGTGTGTAGATCACGCCGTTGCTGCCAGCCGGTGTGCGCCCGGCGATCAGGTCCAGCACCTTGAAGATATCCGGAACGTCTGCTTCCTGCAGTAGTTCATCCTTGTGGTAGAGAATGTTATCACGCAGGTAGGTCAGGTTGCCGCCCGCTGTGGCCTGTAAAGCGGTCAATAGCCAGCGTCCCCGCACTGCGCAGGGTACGGAGGCCAGCGAGGAGCCGATATCTGTTTTCTTGAAGGGCACGTGCGCTGCCATCCACGAGGAAGTGCCGATATACAGGTGCACGCCAAAATCTTCTACCGTTCCTGCTCCGATCGCTGCCGCCGTGTTATCGATGGAGCCGGCCACCACACGTACATCAAGGGAAAGTCCCAGCTCAGCAGCCACGTCCGTTTTTAAAGGTCCCAGCACTGCAGTGCAGGGCACGATCTCGGGCAGCTTTTCTCCATCTATTCCGCTGGAGCGCACCAGAGCAGGCGCATAGCGGATGTTGTCTGCATTGCGGTTGTCTGTTACCCAGGACGTCAGTATGGAATCGAAAGTGGCTGTGAAACGCCCCGTCAGCCGTAGGTTCATGTAGGGATCCTTGCCGGTCATGGAAGGCATGCCGCCTGTCAGGTGTATCCAGCGCAGTGTGTTGAAAAGCCCCGCGCCGGTGATATTGACCAGTCCCTTAAACTGTTGTTGCAGGTATGGAGCGCCGCGCATATCCATCCACAGGACGCAGTTCATCAGTGGCTTGCCGTCGCGGTCAACTGGCACAGTGCCTTCGCCCTGGGTGGAGCAGCACACAGCCTTTATCGAGTCGACCGGCATAAGCCCGCGCTTCAGCAGTCGTTGTGAAGTGGCGAGGAAGGCCGACCACCATTCATCCGGACTTTGCTCTGCGCCGCCATCCGGGGTGATATAAAGGTTAATGGGTTCTGCTTCCCAACCCAGGACTTTTCCACGGACAGTAATGAGGGCCACCTTCATGCCAGAGGTCCCGAGATCGACTGCCAATATAACGGGTCCGTCAGTCATGGATGTTACCTTACATCAGGGGAATTTATACGCCTTCCACACTGGAAAGGATGGAGTCGAACTTGCGCAGGGCGTCGTCGATCACGTCATCGGTATCAGCCATGCTGGTATACATGCGCGAGCCCGCCAGAGTGATCATGCCGTTGGCCATATAGGCCATGCCCATCTCTTCGATCATATTCTTACGAGGCTTCATTTCTGCGAAGAACTTATCCGCATTTTTCAAATCGAGCATCATAACGCCGGAAGTCTCCAGGTGAACGATCGATCCCTGGTTGTAAACCACGAATGGCAACTTATAACGGTCGATTATGGCCTGAAGGCCCTTCGTGAGCCTGTCACCAGCCCTGCCAGCGATGACAGGGGCGTTGGTGCGTTCCATTTCCGTCAGGGCATAGTAGCCCGCAAGGCAGGAAAGCGGGTTGGCTGAAAGCGTCCCGCCCACATAAGCCCGTTCACCTGCTCCACCAATACCGGCAGCAAAAGTCTGGATTACATCAGCTCGTCCACCGACACCACCTGCCATCGGATAGCCACCGGTAATACATTTACCGAAAATCGTGAGGTCCGGTTTAACATTAAAATAACCCTGTGCACCCCCCATACCCAGGCGGAATCCGGTAACTACCTCATCAAAGATGAGT
>JAPLHL010000241.1 GCA_026389655.1 Chloroflexota bacterium | reverse complement strand
GCCTCGTTTCTTCATTACATTTATAACATATTGTCATATTTAATGTCAAAATAACCAGCCGTAATCATGCACGCACTTGGAGCCTAATTACAAACTGTGATAATATGTCAATATGGTATTCCGCGAAATAGGTAAAAGGATACAACTGGCGCGTGAGGAAAAGGGGTTCACTCAGGAAGAGCTTGCCGTAAGATTGGGTTGCACACAATCAGCCCTATCCAACTACGAACTAGGTAAGAGAAGGCTTTACCTCAACCTGCTTAACGAGATTGCACAGATACTGGGCAAGCCGCTGGATTATTTCATGGAATCCCCCGCCGAAGGCCAGGAAGACCATGCTTCCGGACTACTTCTCGATCCGCAACTGAAAGAAATTTTAATTTCGGCAGCGGATTTATCGCCTAAGGAGAGACAACTGGTGCTAGACTTTATCAATTGGAGGAAAAGCCAGAAATGATAGGTTTTACGCTTACCGAAGCACAAATGGCCGCCCAGAAAAAAGCCCGCGAGTTCGCCGAAAAGCATATGAAACCGTACGTCAGGGAACTTGACCGTATGCCCTCGCCGCATTTCGATTGGAAGATAGTGGACCGCTTCGCCTCTGCAGGCTACACATCCTTTTTTATACCTAAAGAATATGGCGGAGGCGGCGTTGATTCACTGACTATGGCCATTGCCTGCGAGGAAATGTCAGTTGTATGCGCCGGGATATGCAGCGTGCTTGGAGCGACGATGCTTGCAGCCAACTGTCTGAAAGCAGGAGGGACTAGTGAACAAAAAAATAAATATTTATCATTTCTGGCTGAGAAAAAAGGACGGTTGGGAGCACTTGCCATCACTGAGCCCAATGCAGGCTCCGACCTGGGTGCTGTAAGCACAATCGCACGTAAAGACAAGGACAGCTACGTGATCAACGGCTTAAAGTCCTATATCAGCAACGCCGGCGTTGCTGATTTATACATTGTTGTGGCGACAACGGATCCTGCAAAAAAATATGCCGGGCTGGACTTCTTTATTGTTCCCGCGGACACGCCGGGGCTATCGGCAGGGAAAATCGAGGACAAGCTGGGGTTGCGCGCCTCACAAACCGGGGCTGTCATACTCGATAATGTGAGAGTGCCGGCGGATAATTTGGTAGGAAAACCGGGGACGGGTTTCCTGGTAGCTATGCAAGCCCTCGACCTGAGCCGGCCGATAATGTCAGTGAATGCTATCGGCATCGCCAGGGCAGCTTACGAGGCAGCGCTCGAATATACCAGAAAACGCGTACAATTTGGCAAGCCCCTTTTTAATAACCAGGCAGTCGCTTTTGCACTGGCGGACATGGCCACAGCCATTGACGCAGCCCGCCTGCTCACCTGGAGGGCCTGTTGCCTCCTCGATAGCGGGCAGGAATTCACGAAAGAAGCATCCATGGCAAAACTGTTTTCAAGCGAGGCTGCTGTGGAAATCTGTTCAAAAGCCATGCACCTGATGGGAGCAGTCGGTTATACACGTGATTTGCCGGTGGAAAAATTTTTCCGCGATGCCAAAGCCATGACCATCCTTGAAGGTACGAGTGAAATACAGCGGCGCATAATCGCACAGGAGCTTTAAAACCGCCCTTGTTACCCGGCTATTATAACCCGGTCACGTCCCTCATTTTTAGCTTTATACATAGCATTGTCAGCTAATCTGATGAGTGTAGATGCGTCATCGCCATTTTCCGGAAACGCAGAAACACCCATGGAAATGGTCATATTCCCAAGTTGCTTCCCCTCGTACAAGAAAGAGATATCGCGGATCTCTTCCAGTATCTGCAACGCGCGTGTATGTGTGTCTTTAAGGCTGGCATATGGCAATATGATCAGGAATTCCTCACCACCGTACCTGCACGCAATATCCTCTACGCGTATGACGTTCCTGATGCGGTTTGCCACGGCCTGCAATAATAAGTCCCCGGCGGCATGTCCGTACGAATCGTTGAATATCTTGAAATGGTCAAGGTCCGCCATTATAAATCCGATATAGGAACCGGTTCTCCTTGCACGGTGTAATTGCAGATCAAGCATTTCCTCCATATAGCGGCGGTTGTAAAGTCCGGTTAAAGCGTCCCGTATGGCCTGGTCATGCAGAGTCTCCCTCAATCTGATATTGGATAAGGCTACGGACAATTCCTGGCCTGCCGATAAAACGAGGGGCCTGCGTGACTCCAGCCACTGCTGACATGCCTCAGATGAAATCAGGTCTCCCTGTCCGTGCTGTAGCTGTAACAGCCAGGATGCCCCATTTTGAGTGACCAGCGGAATGCTTATATAGCATCCACGTAACGTTCCCATATGCGGGCAGATAGTCGATGCGTCGCTGCCATCCGATTCATGGGCCTTTATCTTCTGAAGCGCTATGCAATCTGATGTTAAAAAGACCGTTTTCCCCTCTGGTTTTCCGAACGATGCTTTTACTTCCACAATGTGATCATTCATATTAATTTCTGCAATAAACCCGCTGTCGCCCTCGAACAACTTGCTCATATACTCGGCCGTACCCTGATAGGCAGCTTGCATATCCTGGCTGGACTGTATCCACTGCGCCATTTCACCAAGCAGTTTTATCTCGCGATTTCGCTGTTCGGCTGATAATAACCATCCCTGTAATCGCTCGTTTGCCTCCATCAGCGCTTTCTGTGCCTGCTTAATCCCTGTGATATCTTTTATTGTTCCCTGAAACCCTGTTACCTTGCCATCTTTATCCCTCACAGCAACCGCCGTTAACAGACAGTCCATAAGCTGGCCGTTCTTGCGGCTGAATATTACCGGCATATCTTTCACAAATCCCCGCGCTGATATTGCATCAGTAAAATCCTTTCTCTGGTCAGGTATTGCATACACATCGATTACCGGTATTTTTCTGAGATCTTCAACGCCGTCGTAACCGAACACCTCGGCAGCAGCATCATTCACTTCCAGCC
>JAPLHL010000370.1 GCA_026389655.1 Chloroflexota bacterium | reverse complement strand
AGCTTGTATGCGCAAACTCCTGGCGATCTTGAACTCCATGGTTAAGCACCATACAGCGTGGACTTATCATGCTGCCCCCATATTAATTGGATCTTGCCAGTGAAAGACAGTTGCTCGTGATGACACGATATGATAACGAATCCGGGCGTCCCGATCGCATCGGGACGCCCGGTACTTACAGATTTAGCTTATTTGGACTCTACGTAATCGACTTTGGGAAGCTGGCTGAGGGCTTTCTTTACGGCTTCCTCCGAATAAGCGTCGGCTTCCAGCTTTCCGGAGAGGAACTGCTCGTATGCGCCCAGGTCGAAATGGCCATGCCCGCTCAGGTTCAACACGATGGTCTTCTTCTCGCCGGACTTCTTACAATTCAGCGCTTCGTCGATGAGGACCTTGATGGCATGGGATGGTTCGGGGGCGGGGATGATGCCCTCTGTGCGGGCGAATGTGATGGCGCTCTCGAACGTGGCCTTCTGATCGACTGCCCTGGCTTCGAGGAGACCGAGTTTGTGCATGTGTGAAACCAGCGGCGACATGCCGTGATAGCGCAGGCCTCCTGCATGGATGGGTGAGGGTATGAAGGCATGGCCGAGAGTGAACATTTTGCAGATGGGGGCCATGCCTGCTACATCACCCAGGTCCCAGGTGTAAGGGCCCTTGGTCATGCTGGGGCAGGCGTTCGGTTCGACGGCGATGATCTGTGTTTTCTTGCCTTTCTTAATCTTATCTGCGATGAAGGGAACGGCCATGCCGCCGAAGTTGCTGCCGCCGCCCACGCAGGCGATAACCATATCGGCCTCGGCATCGGCTTTTTGCAGCTGTAATTGCGTCTCCAGGCCGATGATGGACTGGTGCAGGATCACATGGTTGAGCACGCTGCCCAGGGCGTAGCTGGTGTCGTCGCGGCTGAAAGCATCTTCGCAGGCTTCGCTGATGGCGATACCAAGGCTGCCGGGGCAGTTGGGATCTTCAGCTAGCATCTGCTTGCCGAAATTCGTTTCGGTGCTGGGGCTGGGAATGACTTTGGCGCCCCAGGTCTCCATCATAATGCGGCGGTAGGGTTTCTGGTTATAGCTGACCTTGACCATATAGACCTTGCATTCCAATCCCATGTACTGGCAGGCCAGCGCAAGTGCGCTTCCCCACTGACCGGCGCCGGTCTCGGTAGCCAGACGCTTGATGCCGGCCTTTTTGTTGTAATAGGCCTGCGCGATGGCTGTATTGAGCTTGTGGCTGCCGGCCGGGCTGACGCCTTCGTATTTGTAGAAAATTTTGGCCGGGGTGCCCAGCGCTTTTTCCAACCTGAAGGCGCGGATGAGCGGAGTTGGGCGGTACATCTTGTATACGTCCAGTACCTCGTCGGGTATCTCGATGAAGCGCTCTTTGCTGAATTCCTGCTCGTTCAATGCTGCCGGGAAGAGCGGCGGGGGCAGAATGGTCGGTTCATGCGTCTGGGGGTGCAGAATCGGGGGCAGGGGCTTGGGCAGGTCGGCTTGAATGTTATACCACTTGGTCGGCATCTCTTTTTCTGTCAATATTATCTTGGTTGCTTCTTTCACTTTCATATCTCCTTATATTTAATAAATGATGATATTCATTGTTTGTTGACTGATACTATTTGGCCCCGCCGGGCCACATATTCAATTTCATCCTTTTACACCTCCATACAATAAAAAAAGCCTCTCGCCTTAAGGGGCGAGAGGCTTAGCTTTCGCGGTGCCACCCTTATTAGTCCATTCCTGGACTATCTTTATCAGGTACAGCCTCTTGAGGCGATACCCTGGATTGTGATAACGCTATCCTTGCGTCAAAGCCTACTCAAATTGCTTCTTTCGGTTTGCGGCTCCCGGGCCCATTCAATTTCCGCTCCGGCGTCAGCTCTCATCTTGCCTGACTCTCTGTAGCCTTCGCTGCAAAACCTACTATTCCCGTTCACAGCCTTTAAAATATTCAGTTGTGCAATATAATAACCGGAAAATTAAGCAAATGTCAAAAATGGGAAGGGAGCATCATGATTCCAGGACAGAAAGTTGGTCAGAACTGCCCCGCCACCCTGAAGAATATCCCTGGCCACGCATCGACATTACCGTAGCCGGTCCCGTTGCGTACTATGATCAGGTTCTTTAAAGGGCATACATAGATATACTGGCCGAAGTTTCCCGCGGCAAAATAGTCATAGTTGCCGCTGCCCCGGTCTAATCCCCACCAGTGGTACTTGTAATAGGTGGTGTGAGAATGGAACATCGGGGAATTCTCGTAAAGGCTGTAGTAGTTGCCGTTGCTGGCACGGGCGTCATCGCTCATAGTTGTGGCTTCAGTAATCCATTCGGAAGGAACAACCTGCGTACCCTCCCAGTTGCCCTTATTCAGGAATAACCTGCCGAATTTGGCGAAGTCAATGGCTCTGGCGTTTATCCCGCTCTCCATTTTCTCGAAACCTGTTTCTTTGCTGTCCAGGCTCCACGAGGCAGGAAATTCCATGCCGATGCGGCTCCATATTTTTTCCTCCAGGTAAGTGGCGACGTGCTTGTGCGTGGCCCTTTCAAGTATCATACCCTCCAGCAGTGGATGATAGTTGTTGTACCAGAAATGTTCCCCCGGCTTGCCGTCCATGTGAACAGTCAGGGCGATTTTACGTAAATCCGGATAGTAATACGTCAGGGCGTCATCTCCCCAGGGAAGGTAGGCCTCAGCGTAGTGTATGCCCGAGGACATCATCAGCAGGTTCCAGATGGTCACTGACCCCAGTCCGTCCCGGTTCAGCTCAGGCAGGTAGTTGATGATTGGTTCATTCGCGCTTTTGATGTAGCCGTCTTCGATCGCCAGGCCTATCAATGTTGAGTCAAACGACTTCGCTACCGAGAAAGACGTGCAGATCGAATCGCGTTGATAGCCGTTGAAATATTTCTCGTACAGGATGCTGTCGTCCTTAATAACTATGAAAGAGGTCGTGCTGTTGTTCTTGAGGAAGGTGTCTAAATCCTCTATCGGCATTTCCTTGCCGCCGGACAGGTAGCCTGCCTTGACGAACATGGAATTGACCACGTCCTCGTTGAGTTGCTTCTTAAAGTTGAAGACTGGAGGGGAGTTCTTAATCTCCCTGGATGTGAATTTGGCATAGTCTTTCACGCCGGTGGGGGCCCACAGGTTAGCGATCATCCGGTTGGCATAGTTGGGCGAACTGTAGGCCACGGCGGTTCCAATCCAGGTCAGTGCGAGCAGGGCGATGAGAGAAGCCACCACGATCAGGCAAATCTTCAAAGCTTTGTTCATTTCACGTACCTCATTATCATATTATGGGAAATTGCCTTGTAATGGCAAAGAGATGGTGATTGACCGGTATCCCATAAATTAAAAAAGAATCGTAGGGTGCGGGTCTTTAGACCCGCCCAAATCATCATCGTAATGCGAGCCTGTATTGAAATGGGACTACGGGCGCACCTGAAGGTACGCCCCTGCAATCGAATTAACTCGTATCGTACCTAACGAAGTGGAACACGGACTTTAACGATAAGCCCGATCGTCATGGGGGCGTTAAAGAGGGGCTTTAGCCCCTCTTAGAAATAAAAAACCCTCTCCCTATATCAGGGAGAGGGCAGGGTGAGGGTATCAAAATTAATTTACTTCCCTGTCAGAAACTCATTAATCGAAGCGGCTGCCCTTTTGCCTGCGCCCATAGCGCTGATCACGGTTGCCGCGCCGGTCACGACGTCGCCGCCTGCCCAGACCCTGTCCTTGACGGTCTTGCCGGATTGCTCATCGGCTACCACCGTGCCGCGCTTGGTTGTCTCCAGCCCTTTCGTGGTGGAAGGGACCAGCGGGTTCGGCGTGGTTCCCAGCGCAACTACCACTACATCACCGTCCATGGTAACTTCGCTTCCCTCTTTTGTGACGGGACGCCGCCTGCCGCTG
>JAPLHL010000246.1 GCA_026389655.1 Chloroflexota bacterium | reverse complement strand
AACCCTTTCAGATAAACCCGTAGCCTATACAAAGCCTTTAGATGATACACGCATAATTGATTACGACAATAAAGGAATACCTGTCGGAATAGAATTGCTGTGTGTGAGTGAAGGTGTAATAATCGAAGGATTACCTTCGTTGACCGAGGTTACCCCTGTATTAGAGAAAGAACAAGTGAAGGCTTTTGCGTAGTAACAGCCATAATACCGTCACTCAAATTAATTTGATAATTTCCTCAGTAGTCAAAATATAATCTGTGATTCCTGTTGCCGTTGTCCGGGGTCCTGGGGTATCTGGAGAAATAAATCCAACAGGATAGATGAATCACTCGATGTTTTTGCCTGTCATGGAGTTGGCGGGTCCGTCGGGACACTGGCTGCCGGCCTCCTTGCCACAGCGTCGATAGGCGGCAAATCCGGGTTAATCGATGGCAACGGTATGCAGGTCTTGATTCAATTGGTAGCAGTCGCGGCTGTAGCCGCCTACTCTTTCGGTTTCACGTGGGTCATAGCCAAAGTCGTAGATGCTACACTCGGCCTGCGCGTGAGAAACGAAGAGGAAATGGTCGATTTGGACATATCACAGCACGGCGAACGGGCTTATGGAGGAATTTCATAGACCGGCGCTGACTTGGTGATTTTTAGTCTAAAATGGGGGATGGCTAATATGCTCATCCCCCATTTTTCTTCTAACTTTCGGCTGTAGCTCAGTGGATCAGAGTACCGGTCTTCGAAGTGTCAGCTTTATGCAAAGCCCATCTCAGGCTATATCGGATTAAACCATGTCTGCCCGACAGCCTCCCTTGATCCATCGTAAGCCACTCTAGCCTTTACCTCACCGCGGGAGCGTCAATACAAAAAGAGGAACCACGGAGATGTGAAGGGAGCATGTCAGAATTAGGATTACGCTAGACACCTATACCCAGTTGCCATCTATCGCAGTCAATGCCACCGATGAAAATCTGGGTAGGCTACTACAACCTTACCTCTTATTATGTCTATATAATTATCTCACATTAGACGATCATATATTTCCGTTTCTCTGATAAGCGCATTATAATAGCCACGCTTTAGTTTTGTGGGGTCTAGGAGGAATAGCAAAATGCCTACAATACGCGGACTTATCACTAGGGGATACTTCCCAGTAGAATTGCCGCCAGCTTTTTCGTCTCACGTCTGCGGTAACGTATTGCACACTAGTGCAGCCCATTTACCTAGGGATTTTAATTTAGATAAGGCCAGCAAGAACGTTGCCCACAATCTGTTAAAGTACGGCACGCAGAGAAGAAGGCTAGGTATACCCAATCCCACAAACTACTTCAGACTTGCGCGGTTCGTCTCGGTGAACTGGAATCAGTTGATCACCATTGCAACGCAATCGCCGCTGTCATTGACGACGCCTGCTTCACTACGGCCTCCAAGCAGAGCCTTGGTACGGAGGATCAAATTTCCAGTCAAGGAGGAACGGAAGGCACTAGTCAGAAGCAGAGCTCGTTACATACTCACGGCGGATATCAGTCAGTTTTATCATTCTGTGTATACGCACAGCATACCATGGGCTATTCACGGTAAAGCAGCGTCGAAGGCGCAACGCAACAACCGTACGCTGCTGGGCAATGCGTTCGACAAATTGATCCGGGCTTCACAGGATGGTCAATCGGTAGGTATTCCCATTGGCCCGGACATTTCATTACTGATTGCCGAAATCATTCTGAATGATATTGATATGAAGCTGATTGGTCGTGGACTGGGCAATGCATTCCGTATGATTGACGACTATGAATTCGGTTGTGATTCCCTAGTTCAAGCAGAAACGGCACGAGAATACTTGCAAGAACTACTGTCTGAATATGAGCTCAATCTAAACAATAGCAAGACTCGCATAGAAGAGCTTCCTCAGGTCATTGAGACACTGTGTGTTTCACAGTTACGTGCTCATCAGATCAACTCCGCAGGCTCCATGTTGCAGAAGAGGCAACTCATTCACTATTTTGACTTGGCCTTCACTTTCCTTCGTGAATGTCCCAAGATAGCCGTACTGAAGTACGCCGTATCACGGTTAGATAACGTCGTGGTGGACCCAGCAAACTGGGCGATCTGTCAGCACTTATTAATGCAGTGTATGGTAGTCGATCCGAGCACCATCAAAACCATCTTGAATCAGATCATTCGGTATCGTGGCATGGGCTATCCGATTGACGGCGGGCTATTCCAGGATGGACTTAACTCTGTCATTGAACAGCATGCCATAGTGGGCCATGCGAGCGAGGTCGCATGGTCAATTTGGGCACTACTGGTTCTGAACCTACACTTAAGTGACTCTGCTGCTGATAGAGCTGCCAACATGAACGACTCGATTGTGGCCTTACTTGTGCTCGATGCTCATGCCAAAGGGTTGACGAATCCGGGCGTGAACTTCGCCAATTACCAGTCCTACATGACAAATGGCGATCTGTATTGTGAGCACTGGCTACTAGCATATGAAGCAAACGTAAAAAGGTGGCTGCCATCTGTGGGACGCGCAGACCATGTAAGTGGTGACAGATGTTTTTCCTTCCTCAAGGCAAGCGGCGTTTTCTTCTACGATGACACTGCGAGCAGAACAGCCGAATACGAACCTTATGAACCACCAGCGGATATTCTGTATTGACATCGTTTCACACATGCCCCGCTTGAAGTCGGCTTGGCCACAGCGATTTACGCGGGGCGGCCATTGCAGGAGATGCAAGCGACAATATGGACAAACTCCCTATAGCACTCATGGTGGGGTGGCCTAAATCATGGCATCAATTATTAGAAAAGAATAACTGGCCGAAACACGCAAAAGGATTGATCAACGGCTGTCACAAATATAATAGGCACGAGTATGATGATATAATATTATTCGTGGTTTGGGCTTATATAGGTTTTGATGATGAGTATCAATGAAAATGATTGCTCTATTGAGAATAAATTCCCCGAATTACCGTTAATACCTCACGAGCTTCTGGACAAATGCAGGGCTAGAAGGGATTTTATGCCTATCCTTTTTGAGTGGTATAAATACGTGGCTACTCTATGTGTGACTATTGCATCCATAACTCAAGTATCTCCTGCTATTAAAATCGTCCCTAATCTGCATTATGCCATATTGACTGGACTTCTGAATCGTTGTGCGAGGCTGATGCTTTCCAATATGCGGCTGTCTTCTATTAACAAATATGGCGATACTACTACACTATTGGATCGCTGTATTTGCGAAAGCGCCGTCACAGTTCAATGGCTTTGTGCTAATAATAGCAATGATTGTTTTGAACAATTCTTGGCTGATGGAGTCAAGAACGACTTAAGACTCAAAGACCATATCGAACAATCTATTTCCAGTCGAGGTGGGCAGGCTTTAGTTATTGAAGAAAGGATGCTGTCATCCATAGAGAAGTGCGTTAATTCCACTAATTTATCTGAGGCGCAAATTCGCAAGATGAAGAGGTTACCTAATTTGGAGAGTATGTGCCATGATGTCGGACTCTCAGCCAAGTACTATATTGGCACGCAACGAATGGGGTCGCATCAAGTCCACGGTACCTGGACATCATTATGGGCTCATTATCTCAGACAGGCACCAGATGGGACATTCGAGCTTCGCGATCATGACGTGTCTCCCTATGAAGATCAGTTCATGATAATCCCTATCATTATTCTGGAAACCCTAGCAAAGTACTGGACATATATTATTCCGAATACAGAAAACAGGGAACCCGTGACATCGATCCTTAGGAAAGCAAAGAATAACGTATTAAATCTCAGCCATGAAGTTGTGGGATCTGACTTTGACATTGCATGATTCATTTATTCGGGCATGACAGCATAATGCTATGACGCTTTTGATGAGCCGCAATTCCCGGGTTAAACTATCTGTTTTATAGTTGTGAGGTCACTGAGGGATATGGAACAAAAGAACATGGACTATGCCGACATCTGCGATAGGTTGCTAAGAATCCTGCACAGTGTGGTTGAACCGACGATGAATCTTAATGTCGATGAATACACGATGGAATCACATGCTCGTGGACTAGCAACCAAGTATTACAATCACGCTATTACCATACGGGTTCTTTCCAATTATGACAAGGACAAGAATGTCCCTTACCTACCCGCCACAACTAGTGCTTTTTCATCGATTCAAGTCCTGACACGTGCCGCACTTGAGACATTTTTGGTGTTCCATCACATTTTTGTTGCGCCGGACACTCTCGACGAAGTGAGATTTCGATTCTCGGCATATGCTTTGGCTGGTTGCATGGAAAGAGGTACGCCTATCTTCTATAGCGAAGACTATCCTATAGGCGAAGAAGGTAAGGCTGCATGGAGATTTAATAATGACTTGAGGCAAAACAGCATATTCAAAAGCAAGGATATGAAGAATCAAAGGAGGATACTCAGCGGTAAATGGAGAATCGCCGGTTGGAAAGACATAGCAAAACGCGCAAATCTCAGTGAATTTATTTCTAGCAGTATGTATGAATATCTGTGCGGCTACGCACATTCGGGAAGTCTAAGTGTGCGCCAAACACAAATCATCCAAAACTTGGGCCAACAGCATTCCAATATTGATTCGATGCTTTTGCTAGTAGACATTTGCTGTGCAAATATGATTACCAATTATTGTGACCTCTTTCCTTCGGTAAAGCCTATCCTTCTGGACCAGCCGCAAGCCGAGCCTTTTGTTAATCTATGGATACGGGCTGGCCGGAACGAAGAACCTACACCAGAGCTTATGAGGTCGCCCTGGCGTGATTCGTATGCCCAATATGTGGACATCTCGTCTGATCTCCCTAAACCCGATCTGGAGTAGCTGACGCTCTGCGCCCTCAGCCCCTGAGACCGGCACTAATCCAGTGCAAGGCCAGGTCCTTTACCTAGTCTCTGCCGGTTACCACACAATTAAATCCTGTGATCTTCACGGATTATGACACGCGGACCGCCGCTAAGACTCGAACCCCACTGTTTGGGTTCTGCAATCTGGTCAAGCCTTTCGAGCTGCCCGATGTCTTTAAGCCTGTTATATATAAGCTGCCAGGCACAGGCACGGTCCGGCCTCACTTCGCAACGGTCTTCCCGCGAGCCGCCGCAGGGGCCGTTTAACATATGTTTGGCGCAGCGCGTAACCGGGCAAATGCCGCCATATTCATGCAGCACACATGCTCCGCATGCGGCGCACTTCTCAGTCCATATCCCCCTCTCTTCCAGGATACCCAGGAACTTGGTATTAAGACCTGCATAAACAGGTTTCTTAATGAATCTCTCAGCGATAGCCTGTACGCCGGCCCCGCAACCAAGGGAAAGTACCGCATCACTTTTTTCGATGGCATCGATGGCCTGCTCGATGAATGCATTATCGCATTGCCGTTCAATGGTGAGTTCGCTGACTTTCCAGCCAAGACCTTTTGCCTGCGAAGCGATACGCAGGGCCGAAGCGATGATGCTTACTTCACGTTCACCCCCGGCCAGGCACACGGTTACACATGTGCCGCATCCCAGCACCAGGATGTTTTTATGTTTGGCCAATATATCTATAAGTTCGGGGATGGTTTTTCTTTCTGCGACAATCATGACCGTATCTCCTGTTGATTCTGTCTTTTAGCTTTGTTAAGGGCGCTGGGACCCAATTTCTGAATTGTCTCAGCCATTTTCTGCAAATGGTCCACCAGCAAACGCGCATTGGCAGCACTTACATTAACCATGCGCAAACGTTCCATTTCAAGACCGCTCTCGGCCAGCAGTTTCCGTGCGTAGTTTACCCTGCGTTTAGCTACAAGGTTGCCTTCTTTGAAATGACAACTGCCTTCTTCACAGCCAGCTATGATAACGCCGTCTGCGCCATTTTCGAATGCTTTTAAGAAGTATTCTACTTCCAACCTGCCTGTGCAGGGTGTGCGGACGATGCGGATATTCGACGGGTATTGGAGGCGCATAGATCCGGCCAGGTCAGCAGCCGCATACGCACAATACAGGCAACAAAAGGCGACGATTGTAGTTTCCTTCTTATTCGAGTTCATATTTCACTTCTTTACTGCGGCACTCCCACAGGTTTGATATTTTCCTCTTCCTTGACTTCAAACAGCTCGGCCAGCATGGTTTTAAACTGCCTGGATTCGAAATGGTTGAGCTGTATCGCACAGGCCGGGCACTCTGCTGCACATATGCCGCATCCCATGCACTTAGCACTGATAATTTCCGCCTTGCGATCCGCATTTATGGATGGTGCGCCATATGGACAGACTTTCGTACAGGTCATGCATGAAATGCACTTGGTCTGGTCGACATGCGATACCTGGGCGCCGACCTCCAGCGTTGTCTTCGATAGTACCGTAGCTGCACGTGCAGCGGCGGCCCGCGCCTGGGAAATATTCTCATCTATCATCTTTGGCGAGTGGGCAAGACCACACAGGAAAATTCCTTCCGTGGCAAAATCTACCGGGCGCAGTTTCATGTGCGCTTCTACAAAGAACCCATCTGCGTTGATAGGGACCTTTAGCATGTCCGCTACTCGTCTATTGTCCTTTTCAGCATCAATACCCGTGCTCAGAACAACGTTGTCCGCTTCTATCTCGATAGGATCGGGGAAATCCGGGCTGTTAAGCGTCACCAGCAGACCATTATTGTCAGTCACAACCGGCGGTGCATTCCGCTCATACCTGATGAAGACAACGCCTGCTTCGCGCGCCTGTTTATAATATTTCTCCCTGAACCCGTATGTCCTGATGTCCCTGTACAGGACATATACGTTGGAATCCGGATCCTGTTTCTTGATCTTCAGGGCATTTTTCACTGCTACTGAGCAGCAGATGCGGCTGCAATAAGCTCTCTCTTCATTACGCGAGCCGACGCACTGGATCATGACAATATTCTTATTCCCGGCGGAGAAACTGCCTTCCTGAAGCTGGTTCTCCAACTCAGACTGGGTAATGACACCGGCAGATTTGCCGTGCAGATACTCTTCGGTCCCGGCCGGAACTGCGCCCGTAGCAACGATTATGGCGCCACAGGATACTTCACTGCCTACGGTCCCATTACGAAGCATAACCTGGAAAGAACCGATGAAACCGGCAACGCCCGCCACTTCCGTATCCATATGAAGGATGATATTTTCGCTATTTTCAACACGTTTGACCAATCCATCTATGAAATCTGAAACGTTCTCGTGCTCCAGGGTATAGTTGACATCCAGGGCATTTCCACCGAGCCAGCCGGACCTCTCAACAAGATGGACTTTGAAACCCTGGTCAGCTAACGCCAGCGCCGCGGTCATACCGCTTATACCGCCACCGATAACCAGCCCGGTCTGATTGACGCTGAAAGATGTCCCGGTCAATGGTGAGAGCAGCCGCGCCCGTGCGACAGCCATCTTCATCAACTCCGTAGCTTTTTCGGTGGCCTTTTCGGGTTCGGCCGAATGCACCCAGGAGCATTGGTCCCT